>JALQVX010000257.1 GCA_023263555.1 Crocinitomix sp. | reverse complement strand
CGCATTTGTCTTATGATCTTTGACAATAAATTTTAACTGACAATTCCCCGTGTGATCGGAAACGACATGATAAAGCTGATCGATTATGTGATCGGTTAAATCAGTTGATTCCACTTCTAACAATAACGTTTTCGCACGTTTATCTCTCAATTCAGTCAGCAAATCCATGGTACTGATTTTAAATTCCATACCATCTCCATACTTTCTCGGCTGTACCCTTCCTGTTAAATAAACAAAAGTACCTAAAGAGATCAGGTGTCGGAAACGCATATAATCCTCTCCAAAAACAAAAAGACGATTATTATCCGAATAATCTTCAAGATCAAAAGTTCCAAATGGATTACCGTGTTTCGTCGTTCGGTGTTGTGCATCCGTAATGATACCTGCAATTTTTAATTCTTGATTCGGTAATTCTTCAACTCGAGAAAGGTCTGCCACCGTTCCTTTACAAAAGCTATCTAACTCCAATTTAAAATCATCCAATGGGTGACCCGAAATATAGATCCCAACAACCTCTTTTTCTTTGCTCAATTTAGTTAGTGTAGGCCATTCATCTGCTCGAGGCGCTTGCGGCTCTGCAACCACATCAACCTCTCCTCCACCGAACAATGACAACGTGTTCGAATCTGCATTTTCTTGGATGCGCGCACCATATTTCATCACATTCTCCAAGAATAAGCGTCCATTCGCATCTTCCGTGAAAAATTGAGCGCGGTGCGTATTTCCAAACGAATCAAATCCACCTGCAAGCACAAGACTTTCAAAAACACGTTTATTACAAGCGCGCATACTTACGCGAGAAGTCACATCAAAAACAGATAAAAACCATCCATTTGCAATACGTTCTTCTAAAATTGCTTCAACAGGCTTACTTCCTACCCCTTTAATAGCTCCCAAACCAAAACGAATAGCACCTTCTTTATTTACTGTAAACTTATACTGCGATTCATTAATATCAGGACCTAAAACAGGGATTCCTGCGCGCTTACATTCCTCCATAAAAAACGATACTGATTTAATATCATTCATATTATTACTCAGTACCGAAGCCATATATTCGGCTGGATAATGCGCTTTCAAGTAGGCTGTCTGGTAGGCAATCCAAGCGTAACAAGTAGAGTGGGACTTGTTAAACGCGTATGCTGCGAACGCTTCCCAATCGACCCAAATTTTTTCTAATTTCTTTTTATCATGTCCCCGTTCATGTCCTTGCTCTAAGAATTTCGGTTTCATCTTCGCCAAGAGATCAAAACTCTTTTTTCCCATTGCTTTTCGCAAAGTATCCGCCTCACCTTTGGTAAAACCAGCCAAACTTTGCGACAAAAGCATTACTTGCTCCTGATAAACCGTAATCCCATAAGTCTCCTCTAAATAATCCTTTGTTGCTTCAATATCATAAACAATCTCTTCTGTTCCGTGTTTACGGCGAATAAAGGATGGAATATATTCGAGCGGACCCGGTCGATAGAGTGCATTCATGGCAATCAAATCGGCAAAAACCGTTGGTTTTAGCTCCCGCAAGTATTTTTGCATACCCGCCGATTCATATTGGAAAATTCCCACCGTTTCACCGCGTTGAAAGAGTTCATAGGTTTTTTCATCATCCACCGGAAAATTATCTGGATCCAATTCAACCCCATGACGATCCTTCACTATCTTTACGGCATCCTTAATGAGGGTCAATGTTTTTAACCCCAAAAAGTCCATTTTTAACAAACCAGCCTCCTCAGCGACCGAGTTATCAAATTGAGTACAATACATATCCGAATCCTTCGCGAGTGCGACAGGTACGAAATTCGTAATATTACTTGGTGTGATAATGACACCACAGGCATGGATACCTGTGTTTCGCATGGACCCCTCAAGCTTCACGGCCATTCGAACAACCTCGGCTTGTAAATCATTCCCCTCCGCAATTGATTTTAGTTCTTTTGCGCGTACAATATCATCTTGATTATTCCCTAATTTATCGGCAAGTGCAACCTCATCTAGATTAAAAATTCGATCTAATTTAATGTCAGGAACCAATTTTGCCAATCGATCGGCTTCGTGCAGAGGCAAGTCTAAAACACGAGAGGTATCCCGAATAGATGATTTCGCAGCCATGGTGCCATACGTAATGATTTGGGCTACTTGACTAGCACCATATTTCTTGATTACCCAGTCAATTACACTTTGTCGACCTTCATCATCAAAATCGATATCGATATCCGGCATTGAAATACGCTCTGGATTTAAGAACCGCTCAAAGAGGAGATCGTAAGCAATTGGATCGACATTTGTAATTTGCGTGCAATAAGCAACGGCAGATCCTGCGGCCGATCCCCGACCAGGTCCCACACTTACCCCCATAGATCTAGCTGCATGACAAAAATCCTGCACAATCAAAAAATAACCAGGATAACCTGTATTTGCAATTGTTGCCAACTCAAAATCGAGTCGTTCTGCAATTTCAGGCGTTACCTCACCATAGCGCATTTTGGCACCTTCATAGGTTAAGTGACGCAAAAAGTTATTCTCACCACGTTTCCCCCCATCTTGTTCATCCAAGGGATCTCTAAATTCTTGCGGAATATCAAAGGCGGGAAGTAATATTTCTCGTGCAAGTTCGTAGGGCTCACATTTGGAAACAATTTCATTCGTATTTTCTATCGCTTCAGGAAGATCCATAAAGAGGGTCTTCATTTCATCCGGCGTCTTGAAATAATATTCCTGATTTTCTAGTCCGTATCGGAAACCCCTGCCTCGTCCGATTGGAGTCGATCTGAGCTCACCATCTTTTACACAAAGTAAAACATCATGAGCCGCCGCATCCGTCTTTTCAAGATAATAGGTATCGTTGGTTGCAACAACCTTGATTTGATGTTTTTTATGGAATTCAAGCAAGGTTGCGTTCACCCGCTCCTCCTCCTCCACGCCATGCCGAATCAGTTCTATATATAAATCTTCACCAAACAAATCCTTATACCAAAGTAATGACTCTTCTGCTTGCACCTCACCCACATTTAAAATCAAACTGGGCACTTCACCGTAAACATTCCCTGTCAAGCAAATTATATCTTCGTGATATTGCTCTAAAATCTTTTTATCAATTCGCGGTACATAATAAAAGCCATCCGTAAAAGCGGCTGAGGACATTTTTGCTAGGTTGTGATAACCGTTTCTATTTTTCGCTAACAGCACAATGCGCGATCCATTGTCTTTTTGACTTTTATCACTGTGATCGCGGCATACGTTAAATTCACAACCTACAATTGGAATCAATGGTTTCTCCTTACTTGGTTCACCCGCTTCCGCGGCAGCTTTGACACGCGATTCGACCCCCTTATTGTGGGTTAAGACCGCTTTTACAAAATGAAAAGCAGCCATCATATTCCCTGTATCGGTTAGTGCTAAGGCAGGACTCCCTTGTTCAATTGCCTTTGCAACCAGTCCTTTTATATCAATGGTTGATTGAAGAATTGAAAATTGAGAGTGATTATGTAAATGAGAAAATGGAGTATCCCTAAGTCTTGATTTATTTTGCGTGATATCGATTACCTCTGCATCACTTTCATCTTCTTGCGATACGATTTTTTTTAATCGTTCACTCGCTTCTTTTAAATTGACATGTTTTAGTCCTGCCGTTTGGAATGGAGTCCTATTTTGTTCAATAAAATTGCGCAAATAATCATCCGTTGCATCCAATTCAGTCCCCGAATAATTACCCGTTCGCAAAAGTTCAAAAAAGCAACGAGTAGTGGCTTCGACATCTGCAGTCGCATTGTGGGCTTCAGCAAAAGGTTGTTGAAATAGAAATGAATGTAATTCGGTAAGCGTAGGCAATTTAAATTTCCCTCCTCTACCCCCAGGTATTTTGCAGAGTTCTGCCGTTTTTTCAGTACAGGTATCTAACACCGGCATCTCATTTAAAGCCGTTTTAACCCCAAGTCTATGAAATTCGCATCCCATGACATTATTATCAAAACCGACATTTTGACCAACGACAAATTTAGCTTTTGCGAGGGCCTCATTAAATTCGACCAAAACCTGTGCCAATGGTACACCTTCCGCTTCAGCCAATTCGGTAGAAATGCCATGAATTCGTTCAGCATCATAAGGAATGTTAAACCCATCTGGACGCACGAGATAATCTTTGTGTTCCAGTAATTGTCCCATATCGTCATGCAATTGCCAAGCGATTTGGATACACCTTGGCCAGTTGTCTGTATCGGTGTATGGTGCGTTCCAATTCTTTGGTAAGCCGGTGGTTTCGGTGTCAAAAATTATGTACACGTGCAATTTTTTTAGTTGATAAGGAATGTAAAGTTATGGATTTTAAGGCTAAAACACACGCGAAGTTATCAACTATCAGGGTATTTTTGCTAACGCATTTCTTGATTTGCTTTGAGGTTATTTAAGCCAATACTCATCATTTAACACAACAAAAAAGCCACTCAAGTATACTTGAGTGGCTTTTCTAATTCTTTTAACTTCGACTAGCTTTTAACAAAAGTCATATTACCCTTGAAAACAGAGGTAAATGACACACCAGAACTGGTGGATGTGGATTCCTGCGAAAACACCCATGTCATTTCATTGGATTTTAACATCTGAATATCAAATGACCCATAATCATCATCAAAAGCAATTCTTGTTTTCTTTTTACTGTCATTAAGCCACCACCAGTTTCCAGAAGTTGTAGACATACTGCCGTCAGCTGTTTCGACTATTTTATAAGAACCATCTTTAAAAATTTCAATTTTTTTCGTATAGGAGTATGTGGTGATATCAGTTTCTCCACCGCTAACAAATGTCTCCGTAACAATAGCCCCATCATATTTTGAATTAGTGCTTTCTGTCTCAGAGATACCGTCATAGCTGTACGTACTAGATTCTGTAAGCTCTTGGCTCTTTAAAATCCACTCCCCCGCGATACGGGCATCTCTCGTTTTTAGGGATAAAAACGGGTCATCTGCTCCCTTTTTACACGACTGAATAACAAATAAAGTTACCGCGAACCCTGTCAATAATAATACCTTTTTCATTTTACGTTTGTTTAATATTAAATTAGTTAAACCCTTTTTTTTTTTATTGTTACACTTCAAATTTAATCAAAAAAATAACTGATTCCCCCATTCTTTACCAGTAATATTTCGCCACTGCAAGAGTGAGTCTATCAAAGACCTTGCTACCAAAGTATCTGCGATTTAATTTGTAGCAAAATTCATTGAGATAAAGTTGTAAATATTTTCCTTTAATCTTATGAAACACACCCAGCAAAGACCTTTTTGCGTTACTGATGGCAATATGAACCCATTTAAGTGTTGTTTTGGTGGTTTTTTTATCTGATTTTTCAGTCATGTGTATCTCTACATAGTCTGAAATATCAACATAACTTGTGCTTTTATCTGAGAAAACGATACTTTTTTCTTGAATGTTTTCTTCCAATGTATCGTTGATTGTTTCGGATTTATGATCGTAAAGAACCTTCATTTTAAAATACCGACATTGACTATTTTTTTTACCTGTTTCAATATCTTCTAGCGGAGTTGATTCTGCCATAACTGCCACGTTCATTTGTCGTTGACTACCACGCCCTCTCTTTAATTTTACCTTTTCTGAGGTTGCTTTTTCAAAGTATCCCTCATCAAATTCAATCGCCCCCTCCAACAGGTAAAGGGCATCTCGCTTTCCCATGGCTGTGCGTATTTTGTGCATTAATCGCCAAATTGTATCATATTTAGGATGATTTAATTGTCGTTGGAGCTCTGAAGCAGAGATTGTTTTCTTGCTATAAGTCATAAATGCCATTGCTTTGTACCAAGTGTGCAAATCAACTTTCGATCCTTCCATTATACTTCCGCTCTTTAACGTTGTTCTAAAATCACAATTACGACACTGCCATTGACCTTTGGATTTAAGCCAGTAGTGATGGGTATGACCACATTTTTTACAGTTGACACCTTCTTGCTCCCGTTGTATACGAAAGTGATTCTTACAAGCTTCTTCGGTCGGAAAATCTTCCATAAATCTTAGTATATTCATCTTGTTTTTTATTCAAAACTAAAGAAGCAATACGTAATCAATTTACGTTCTGGTAATTTGCGGGGGAATCAGTAAAAAATATTATCCAATTAGTAAACCAACAACAAAACCGATAATAATGGCCATTAACTTAAATAAATTAATTTTATGCCCTTCAGACGATTCAAAAATAATCGTGGTTGAAACATGGAAGAACATGCCGATTGCTGTTGCCAGCAGCCAGGTCAATGAAAAACTGGTGTAATCCATCACCCAATCCCCAATCAGCAATCCGACAGGCGCAGTTAATCCAAAAATCAAGAGATACATCCATGATTTCCGCTTGGACAAACCTGACGCATCTAGGATCGTCTTTAACGCAATGGCTACAGGAATTTTATGCACAAAAACACCCCAATACAAGCCATACGTACTGTGAACATGATCGCTATGAATATGTGTTTGGTTGAGCGGAATAGCTTCGACAAAAGCGTGCAGACAAAGACTGAGGAAAATCGCAATCGGAAAATGCGCAACCAAACCGTGATCATGAATATGCGTATGTCCATGCTCGGCGCCTTTTGAAAAATATTCCAATACCAACTGTAGCATGAATCCGATTAAAATGAAGAATCCTGTATTCGAATTCATTTCATACGACTCAGGTAAAATGTGCGTAAAAATGATGGTCAATAAAAATCCTCCGCTAAAAGAAAGCAGGAGCTTAATATTAGATCCTTTTTTAATCAGGTCCACTAAGAGCCCGCCAATTGCAACGGCAACAAAAAATAATATCAACTGTACAGCAAGCGTCATTTACCTCTCTTTTTAGCTAAAAGGATAAGTCGGTCTGAATTTAATTCGAACAGATCCAATTGATAATTACCAAATCGGTTGATAACATCAAAGCCTGCTTGATCGAGAAAACTTTCAAAATCAGTTAACTTTAAAAGTTGTACTTTTTCTTGAAAGTGATAGTGCGTTCCTTCATCCTCAAATTCAATATCTTTTACAATATTATCGTCAAGAATTTTTTTTGTGATGCAAAACTCAATCCCTTCAATCTCTTTCGAAAACCGAGGAATAATTGCTGCAGCTTCTTTTTCGGCATTCATAAAATCGATCAACAATAAACCGTCCTTATTCAGATAGGTATGAATGGAGTTGAGTACTTTTAAATTTTCTGATTTATCTTTAAAATAACCGAAACTCGTAAACAAGTTCAAGACGAGATCAAATTTATGATTTAAAATCGGGTCACGCATATCGTGTTGAAAAAAGCGAAGAGAGCTGTTTTCATGACGTTTGGCTTTCTCAATACTTGCTTTTGAAAGATCAACTCCTGTTGTATCATATCCCAAAGAATTTACAAAAATCGAATGTCTACCTTTTCCGCACGCTAGATCAAGAATTTTTGCAGAAACGTCTACATTAAGCGTTTGAAATAAATTATGAATAAAGAGTTCCGCTTCCGAGTGGTCACGAT
>JALQVX010000206.1 GCA_023263555.1 Crocinitomix sp. | reverse complement strand
TAGTGGTGACAAGCAGTTGCGCCGCAATTTATGGCGATTCGATTGATGTGGCTAAAATGCCAAATCAAATCTTAACGGAGAGTGAATGGAATACAACTTCTTCACTCAATCATCAGCCTTATTCGTATTCGAAAACAGTAGCTGAAAAAGAGGCTTGGAAAATTGCTGGTGAACAAAATCAATGGGAATTGGTAGTGATTAATCCTTCATTGGTTGTTGGACCGGGCATTAATCCACATGCTACGTCTGAAACCTTTGAAATTATGAAAATGTTGGGGAATGGAAGTATGAAAATGGGTGCGCCTGACCTAAGAATCGGTGCTGTTGATGTGCGCGATTTAGCCGTAGCGCATTATAACGCTGGCTTTTTGCCAAATGCAAATGGTCGAAATATCATTTCTGCTGAGAATTCAAGCATCCTCGATTTGGCTGCGAAATTGAGAAAGAACTACCCGAATTATCCTTTACCGAAACGGAAATTACCAAAATTTTTGGTGTGGTTGGCCGGTCCATCTCAAGGTATGCCGAGACAAATGGTATCTAAAAATATTGGCCACCCGTGGCAAGCTGATAATTCGAAAAGTAAAAAGGAATTAAATATGACCTATCGCCCGTTGGAGGTTACAATCAATGACTTTTTCGGTCACCTCATTGAAGCAGGAGTGATTAAAAAACTATAAAGAATTACGAGCTAGATAATAAAAGACCGGTTCATGACGAATCGGTCTTTTTAATAATTGGACATTACATTTCGAAAATTCATGCGCATTATATCCACCAAAAAACCCTTCGCTTCGTTTTTGAAATCGTTTTTTGCAGGAGGCATGAGAATCCGAATTTCTATCTCGGAATGATTTATTAGATTTACGTCTAAAGACTTATTTTGAGTTAAAAACCTCAGTATAAAGACCTAAAAATTTAAAATAATTCAAAAATAGTTGCTTTTTTATTTGCATGGTGTTTTTTTTTTTTTTTCATTGCGGAATATAAATAAAGTTTGACGTCTAAGGTTTCAATTGCGCCCCACCTATTGTCACTGACCCAAAACAAAAAAAATAATCCATTTAACGATTTCAACAATGAAAACAATTTTATTAAGCATGACATTCGCAATTGGCTTTGTGGCTCATTCGCAATTAAGGGTAAGCAACACGGGACAAGTTGCTGTAGGCGGTATAGTACCCAACTCTGGATTTAATTTAACACTTTCCAATCCTGCTTTAGAAGGCATCATCCAAAGCCGCTCAGGTTATTATTTCCGAATGGGGCAATCTGCTGGATATTCGGCGACAATTGGAACCTCTGGCGACCGTATTAATTTTTGGTATAATCCAGCGATATCTTATAATGTTGTTAAATTCCAATATTACATAGAAGAGTCGGACAGTGCCTCAAAAGAAAATATAAAATCCTTAGACAGTTGCATGAATTATATCTTACAAATGCGGACTTATGAATACGACTATCGTGACGAAGCAGAACATATTGACCGAAAAAAAAGTTATGGTTTTTTGGCGCAAGAAATGAATGGTATTTTACCCAATTTGATTGATACAGCGAATGGGGTAATGGGGATCAAAACCTCGCAAATAACACCTTTTTTGGTGCAAGGCACACAGCAGTTATATTATGAGAACCAAGCGCAAACGTTGGCCATTGATTCTCTAAACGCCCGTATTAATGAACTGGAAATGTTAATCATGGCGCAAAACAGAAGTACGTCCTCAACAAATACAGAAAATGAGGTTGGAGAGGACGAAAATTTGGTTGATTCAGAAACACTTCTCTTTCAAAACAGACCAAACCCTTTTAGCGAAAATACCGTTATTGAATATAGGATTGCCCAACCCTTTAACGCGGCTTCAATTATGATTTTTGATTTGAACGGTAAATTAATTGCAACACATCCCTTGCCTGCAGTTGGGGGAGGAACAATAACTGTAGAAGGAGGATCTCTGCTGCCGGGCATGTATATTTATTCCTTAATTGTGGATGACGTAGAGGTGGACACCAAGAAAATGATTTTAAAAAGCTAGGGTATGAAGGTGATTTTGTTGTTTTTGTGTTTGCTATTGATTTTTTCTTTAAACGCGCAAGTACCTGATGTTTTAGGGGATCCTAATTGGGAATTGGTACCCAATGTTTCTGATGAATTTAATGATACGCTTATTAATGATACAAAATGGAATTGGCGGCCTCCGTGGGGAACTTTTCATGGTCAACCCCTTTTATCAGAGGCTTGTTTGACAACGGAAGCTGATAACCGAAGAATACAAGATGGCATACTCATTTTGTCAGCTACTGACGATTCAAGTGATTGTTTTAAATGGGATGGTACCGAATATGATAAGCCATACACCGTAGGTGCTATGTATTCTAAAAACACCGTTAAATATGGCTATTTTGAAATAAAAATTAAAATCCCACAATTTAATACCGATTCAACCACCCAAGGTTTTGGACCTAATTTTTGGATGTGGCCATTGAGCCCATATTCTACTTCTGAAATTGGAGATGTACTGTGGTCGGAAATTGATTTTTTTGAAATTGATGGATTCAGTAATCGCTTCACGTGTAATGTGCATTACCAAGAATTACTCGGCTTGGGGGGTATGCCAGAAGATACCTTGAAATGGCATTTGAGAGAGCCAGACGAGTTTGGTTTTTTTCCAAATGACAGACCTGAAATGGATTTTTCTACTTGGCATATTTTTTCATGTGCTTGGGATCCCGACAGTATTACTTTTTATGTGGATGGTGAAAAGATCGTTACAACGGAAAATTATCCCAGCCAATTAAAACCCATGAATATTTTAATTGACATCAACACCCCGGCTATTAACTTTGGACGTGCTGAACTTTCGGAAACTGCTGAGCTGCCCTATAATTACGAAATAGATTATATTCGTGTTTACCAAAAAAAGATGGATTGTGACAATAGTATTAACGATTGTTCATTTTTATTTGCAGGTTATGATCAGGCTTATAAAAAGAACATCACCATTGGTGATGGTGGCTGTGGGAATATTCAGCCGGCTGACACTGAACTTTTTTTACGGGCGATAGAAGAAGTGACGATTTACGGCGAATTTGGTGTACCCCTAGGTGCTGAACTGACCATTGAAACGAATGTAACGTGTTATGATAACTAAAGCGGTAATTATGAAAATACATCTATTTTTGACACTTTTTTTTCTGATTCTTTTAACCGCCTGCGGCAAGAAAATAGAAAAACAATTTCCTTTAGGATATTATAGACTTGCGGTTGATGTTCATTATCTTTTTGAAGATGAAGTTTACTATCGGGATTGGGCGCTGGATC
>JALQVX010000143.1 GCA_023263555.1 Crocinitomix sp. | reverse complement strand
AATTGCAAAACCTTGACGTTGAAGTTCAATAATAGCTTCCATCAATTGTGGAATTGAAGCGCTAATATTAGGCAACTTAATAATATTTGCTTCAGGTTTTTTGGCCAACTCACCCAAAGCAGCCAACGAATCTTTAACACGTTGCTCTTCCGTCAAATAATCCGGAAAAAGGGCAAGAATACGAGCTGACAATGAAATATCTTCCGTTTCTACAACGACATTCGCTGAACCTGTAAAGGCCTTAACTATTGGTAAAAAAGATTGTGTTGCTAATGCCGGAGCTTCATCCGTAATCGTATATATTATTTTCGCTTCTTGTGTTGCCATTTTTATTGCTATAAATTTAAATTAGTAGTACACACAAATTTACGAATTTAGAGCAGAAAACGAATAGAAACGAAGCAGTTATTCACATCCAATTTAGATCAACTTTATTAAGGCTAATAAATTGACCCCTACACTAACACTTGATACCACATTGCAAATGTGTAAGTCACTTGACCGATAGGAAGGGATAAGATCAGCGTTTCGTTCAATTTCTAACCACATGACCTGATCAAAACTTAAACCAAATCCAAAGACATAACTGAAATTAACAGACGAAAAGCTATTATAGTCTTTGGGGTAACTAGGGTCTTGATAGCCAGCTAGTGATAAAGATAGGTCCCATGTTTTTTGACTGACCAAATAACCCAGCGAAAGACCTGCAAAATTATACGGTTGTACTTTCGTTTTCGTGCCCCAAAAACGTAAAACATTGAGATCTGTCGCTACGTAGTTAAATTCAAAATGACCTCCAGACTCAAGGAAATCAACATGATTCGTGGAGAAACCTTTCGACTCATACCCTAATTTCAAACGCGCTTTCCATTTTTGACCGAAATCATAATCCATGAATAAATCAATTCCCGTCTTAGATAAAATCTGGTCGGTTGAGCGTGCAAATTTTTTAGGAATGTTTTGAATGATTTTGATTTGTCTAGCGAAATGTTGTTTTGGTTGGAAGCCAAATCCAGAAACCTGGCCGCGACCTTGAAAGATCAAAAAGAAAAACCACACCAAAAGACTTATACTTAATCTTGACATAGAAATAAGAAATTAAAATTAAGTCGTGGTTCTTCGATAGGTTCCTAAAGTTGGTTATTTCCAAAACGAAATGCTTTCGTCATTATTGCCTTTTACCTTAAAAATCAAAAGAGCTCCTCTTCAGAGATACTTTTAGGAGGTTTCAGGTGTGGCATAAACCGCAAACCAATCGAATTCAAACGAAGGGAAGAAAAGGGAGTTCCAATAGGTTTTACATATTGATTCGACGGACTCTTCTTCAATAAATCCGTTGCAAAAAGTGTAAATTGAGCAAAATATGAAATAGAGCAGCGTGCGTATATTTCCGTGATTTGAGGCTGATAAACCAACTTAAAAATGGGTAAATTAGCAACTAGCGCCCGTTGTGAAATATTGGAATTAAGGGACTTTGTTTGCGCCATTACCGTTATATTTAAACCAATTGAATTCGTGATTTTAATACGATCAGAAGAGTTCCAATGCACGTCAAAAAAATGACTCATAAAAATCGAACGATAGATGGATTTAAATTGACCATTATGCAAACGTGCCACAATTGAGTCGCGATTTGAGGTTGAACTATTTACAAAGGTGAGTGTACTTGTCGTTGAAAATTGATGATAGCCAATTCCTAACGAATAGCCAATGCAGCGCTTATTTTGACTCTGAAACTGCGTTCCAAAATTCCGTATTCCAAGACTCATTGAGATGGGATGAAGCTCGGTCTTAACTTTATAATCAGTGAATGTTTCATTTTCGTTGTAATCACGCACGTTATAGGTACTTAATTTTAATTCATTTACGAAATGAAAATTCCCCTCCAGGCCAGGATTAAATTGAGAACAACTCGTATTTGCCACGAATAGCATGAACAAACCAATACAAAAACCGCGGATCATGGTTAATAATACTCTTTATTCATCAAACAGCAAGTGATACGTGCGCTGTAATTTTTCATCAATTTGCCCTGGTGAAAAATGTCTAACAAAACGGAACTGCTCTTTACCTTCAATAAAGATAAGCAGCGCCGGAACCGTGAAAATTGTGTAGTGCGCGGCAATAGCAGGCTGAACCTCGACTTGTACAACTTCAAACTTCAGCCTTGGATAGGTATTTTCAAAATGACGAACTACTTTTGGAAACAAATCATTACAAACCGCACAGTTCATTCCTCTAAAATAAATGGCTTTATTCATTTTCGAGAAAAACGTGTGCCATTTTTAGATCTAATGGTGATGTAATTTTAATATTTTCTTGATTTCCATCTACTAGACAGATGGGAAAACCAATCGACTCAACCACACTTGCGTCATCTGTAAAATTTTCATTAAACGTTGACTTATAAGCAGTCATTAGCACCTCTTTTTTAAAACATTGAGGTGTTTGCACTAAACGAAATTGATTGCGATTTAGCGCCACACTTTCAACCTGTCCCACTTGCCTAATTGATTCAACAACTGGCATAACAGGAATTACAGCGTCATATTTTTCAGCACCTTCAAAACACCGCTCAATAACTTCTATTGAAACAAGTGGGCGAACGGCATCATGCACACCAATAATTTTTCCACGCGCTATCTTCAATCCATTTTGAACAGAATGAAAACGTTCTTTCCCTCCTTTTACCACTTCAACCTCAGCCTCAAACTTGTGGGTTACGCACAAGGCTTTCCAAAAATCGAATTGATTTGAGGGTAGCACCAAAATTATCTGAATAGTTGGGTCATAGGCTAAAAACCGCTCAATCGTGCGCATTAAAACTGGACGACCGTCCAATAATAGAAATTGTTTCGGGATAATCGCTCCCATTCGTTTTCCAAATCCGCCGGCCGTAATTATAATTGATTTTGGGATCATTGAGTTTATTGTTCAAAAAAAATCTGCTACAATCTACCCATCTTGAATTGAATAGAGATTGTAACAGATTTAAATATAACTTTTTTTCTTAAATAATGAGCATAGCGTCACCGTAAGAATAAAATTGATATTTTTCTTTAACGGCTTCTTCATATGCTTTTTTCACAAAATCTAAATCAGCAAAAGCAGCGACCATCATCAATAAGGTGGATTGCGGTGTATGGAAATTGGTAATCATACAGTTCGCGATTGAAAAGTCATACGGAGGGAAAATAAATTTATTCGTCCAACCCGTAAATGGCTTTAACATTCCATCCGTAGAAACACTTGATTCAATAGCGCGCATACTTGTTGTTCCAACTGCACAAATTCGCTTACGGTTTTCCTTACCACGATTCACAATGTCTGCTACTTCTTGCGTAATTTCAGCTTGTTCGGAATCCATTTTATGCTTCGTTAAATCCTCAACATCCACTGTTCTGAACGTTCCCAAACCGATATGTAAAGTAAGTTCTGCAAATTCAACACCCTTAATTTCTAATCGCTTTAGTAAAGAGCGACTAAAATGAAGTCCTGCTGTTGGCGCAGCTACTGCACCTTCATTCTTTGCGTATATTGTTTGATAACGTTCCTCATCTTCAGGGACAACCTCACGTAAATCTTTAATATAAGGCGGGATTGGAGTTTCTCCTAATTCAGTAATTTTTTGTTTAAACTCTTCGTAAGATCCATCAAATAAAAAGCGAATCGTACGTCCGCGAGACGTTGTATTATCGATTACTTCTGCTACGAGAGAATCGTCTTCCGTAAAATACAGTTTATTTCCTATTCTAATTTTACGAGCAGGATCAACTAATACATCCCACAAAAGGCTTTCACGATTAAGCTCACGCAATAAAAACACTTCGATTCTAGCACCCGTTTTTTCCTTGTTGCCATATAAACGGGCTGGAAAAACCTTTGTATTATTCATAATCAAAACGTCGCCTTCATCAAAATAATCCAAAACATCTTTGAACAATTTATGCTCTATCGTTTTTTTTTCACGATTCAAAACCATTAATCTTGCTTCATCACGACTAGGATTAGGGTGCTGCGCGATTAATTCGGTAGGGAGATCAAAATTGAATGCTGATAACTTCATAAAGTTCGTCTAATTTTTAAAGAGCACAAAGGTAACATTAATAAACGTGAAAAGGAAGAAGGATTACATGCAAAATGTACATACCTTAGCAAGTTATTTAAATTCGGCTAAAGACCACCACTCTATTATCGTTCAAATCAAAACGAATTAGCACAAACCATAGATCGTATTAAAATTTATAATGAATTTATTTTTGAAGTACATAACACCGATTAACTGGATGTGTCCGAACAATTGATCGATTTAATTTTTGTTACTTTGTCTCTTTTTTCACTTATACCGATAAAAATTTAGCCAATTGTGTAACTTTTTCCCGTTAAAGATGTCTTACTACTACCGCTTAAACCCGTAATTAAAGAATCGTGTCAAAAACGACTGTTTTATTTTTTTTGCTCCTCCTCCTCAATTCTCCGCGCATTTACGCTCAGAGCATAACAGGTTTTGTCTATGACGAAGACAATAATCCCATTCCTTTTGCCAAAGTATATGTAAAGAACTTTACCAATCTTGGCGGCATTACAAGCCCTGAGGGGAACTTTGCTTTTGGCTGTGATTATGGAACCTATGATATTATCTTTAAATGTGTTGGATTTGAAGATTTAGAAACCAAAGTTACAGTCGATCAATTAGAGCCTACCATTTTGAACGTTTATCTAAAGCAGAAAAACAATGAATTAAATGAAATTGAAATAACCTCGAAGCGAAAAAACATGGGATGGTTAATCGTTCAAAACGTGATTGACCACAAAAAGGACATGATTCAACAATTTGACAGTTATACCTGCGATATTTACATTAAAGGAGTTGAAACCTTTGACAAAAAAATAAAGGAGGCCCAAGCAACGGACGAGGACGAAGAGCCATCAGACGTTTTTCAAGAACAGAAGGACGAAATACGCTCTAAGATTGAGGGGGACGATCGTCTAAATTTGGTTGAAATTAATTTGACCAAACACTTCCAATTCCCGAATGATATTAAGGAGATAAGGACTGGTTATGACAAGGTCGGCAATCCGAATCAAATTTATTTTCAATCCACCGTTTCGGGTGACTTTAATTTTTACGAAAGTTTGATTCGAAAAGATGATTTGCATCAAACTCCGATTGTATCGCCTTTGCACCCCTCTGGAATCTTATCCTATAAATATAAATTAACTGAGATTAATGTAAATGAAAATAACGACACGGTCTATACAGTAGAAATTGAGCCTCGATCGGTTGGCACAACAACAATGGAGGGCAAATTATACATTCTGAAAAACGAATGGGTCTTGGTTAAAGTGGACGTTTCACTGCACAAAGGTAACCTTAAAAAATATGATGATTTTAGAATCTTACAAGAGTTTGAACAGCGCGATAGTTTGTGGCTTTTGAAACGCCAAATATTCGAATACAGCACAAAATATGGAAAAGAGACGGTAAAAGGTTTTACGCAAGTTGTTTATTCGAACTATATCATCAACCCTACTTTTCCACCGAAATTTTTCTCGAACGAGGTAGGAATTACAACGAAAGAAGCCTACGAACGCGACACAACCTATTGGGGTAAAATTCGACCGATCCCACTGACACCGGAAGAACAGCGAAAAAAATTCGTGCAAGACAGTTTACGCGCCATTTACACCTCAGAATCCTATCTAGATTCCGTTGATGCCGTTTTCAATAGAATTACAGCACTCAAGGTTTTGTACTTTGGTATTGAGCACAGAGATCGCGAAAAGAAAACGCAGTGGTATTTATCCTCTGTCGCCGACTTGGCAGAAGTATTTGAAGTGGGTGGTATCCGCTTCGGTCCTGGATTTTCGTATTTCAAAAAATGGAAGAATGAACAATGGATTGATTATAATGGAAGTTTTTCGATTGGTTTTAACAATCCAGATTTGCGGGGAAGCAGTCGTATTTACCACCGGTATAACCCTAAAAAATTCGCCACCTATTCCGTCTGGTTTAATCGGGGAGCTTCGTTCATAAATAACTATGATGCATGGGGAGAAATCTTTAAACGATCCAATATCTACGCGAATACGCAAGGTGGAATTTGGCATAATTTTGAAATCATTAATGGACTCTTTTTAGCCACCGGCGCTCGACTTGAATCGCGAACACCTTTTCCTTTAGATTATAATTTCGTGACCTGGTTTGATGATGCGATTGACAATGTTCCGCCGATTCAATTTGAACCTTACACCGCATTTAGAACCAACATCTCTCTGTCCTATACCCCTGCGCAAAAATATGTAACTGAACCTTACCGTAAAGTAATCCTTGGCAGTCGTTGGCCGACATTGAGTGTTTTTTGGGAAAAGGGCTGGAGCGGTCCGTTCAAATCGGTCATTAAGTATGATTACCTCAGCTTTGGAATTGAACAAGATTTCCAGATTGGGACGATTGGTCAATCGAAATATCGCATTCGCACGGGTTCATTTATAAATCAAGACAACGTCTTTTATATTGATCGAAAATTTTTCCGTTCCTCCGATCAGGATAATTTGTTCCGCTTTCTTTTTAGTGACCCATTGCATTCATTTCAAAATCTTGATTCTTCTTATCAAACGCAGGAATTTTATTTGGAGGCCCATTATATACATCACTTCAATGGAGCGATTGTGAATAAAATTCCATTCATGAAAAAAACAGGACTTAAAACATTGATGGGTGCAGGTTTCATTTATTTACCCGAACACAACGATTATTTCTATACGGAGGCTTTCTTTGGATTAGAGCGCATCTTTAAAATAGCCCGTAAGCGATTAAGAATTGGGGGCTATATTGTTTTCTCTGTCGCCAATAATCAATTTACGTTACCGCAAGCCGACCAACCGAAAAACGTTCAGTTTAAAATATCTTTTGACATCATGAGTGATCGGGATTTGAAGTTTAATTTTTAGTTTGTTGTTAGTTGTTAGTCTGAGAGTTATTAGTCCGAGAGTTGATAGTCTTATAGTTGATAGTCTTTGGGTGCTCATTATCCACATTTTTCGGGTGTGATGTAACGATTTTGATCCTTGACTTCGATTTTTTCATTGCGTTTTGACTTTTTAAAATAAATGACATCAAGGTTGATCTTTTTATCACGACCGCCTGGAAAACCCACTATAACGTAGTTAAATTTAATAGGTGTTCTTCGTCTTGCCGCAAGAAAAGCCTCTTTATATTCATTCGATAGCAGCGGCGAAGAACCTATAAATGTTTTTTCACCAACGGAGATGGACCATTCTTTTATACTGAAATAGACATTAATCAACTCCACGGTTTCGTCATATCTCGCAGTTAATCTCGTTTGACCGAAAAAGGACGCTTCGTCTAGTAAATCCAAGTTGGATTTTTTTAGATTAATGCCTCCTAAATAAATGGTTGGATTTGGCAATGATCGGACATTGTATCTCCACGCTGTGCGAATGGTATCCATTCCTTGCACACAATTAGTAGCGACTGAAATATCACGTCGACCTGGTAATGGGACAACTTCAAAACTATAGGTTGATTGATTCAAAATTTCTGCGCCAATGGTCGTGATGAATATGGTATCACAGTTCTCACAAACAGCATATTCATAGTAATTTGATATCCCTCTATACACCATCTGAGCATTCAAATTCGCCATAAAATGTGACGGTTTCTTCTCTTCTTGACCGAAGACAGAAGCGATAGAAGAAAGTAGTGAAAAGATGTAAAGAATGGTTTTCATTTCATTTATTTTTTTGCGTAAATCAGGGCTGAGCATTGGCAAGGAGGTGCTCCACAATAATAACAAGTGTAGCCTTTTTCAAGACTGTCTTCCTTCCAATAATTGGGGATGCGCTTTATTAATTCAAAGCCCAACGTTTCATAAATAGTTGCTAACGGACTGCCCTTTTTATGTTTCCAAACAACAGACAAAAACGCTTGAGGGGTATCTTCGGCATGAGACATGAGTTCTGCTATCAATTGTTTACCTATTCCTTGCCCGCTATATTTAGGATCCACCGCAATCGACTCTATCCAGCAAATGGTCTGACTGTTTTCAAAATAAGTGGTGAGGTTCAACTCTTTCCCATCAAAAATCAAATCGACAGCTGCGGGTTGAATGAAT
>JALQVX010000167.1 GCA_023263555.1 Crocinitomix sp. | reverse complement strand
ATTTTTTGTGAGGTAGTGATCTAGAATAATATCAGATGCGATATAAGCAACTTTGCTTATTCCCGCTTCTTGAAAACGTTGTCCAACCGACTTAATAAAAGGTGAGTTATCTGTAAAGTTATCTATATAGCGGTGAAGCTGAATTCCATGGAGGATATGCGCCGGTAAGTGAACAAAATTTTCGAGGTGACCTTTATAGCTGTCACCTGCAAAATTACCAGCGATTAATTCAGGATTGTTTTTAGCGATATAAGCGTGTCCAACAAAATTCAATGGCTCAATTTTAAACTTCTTGTCCTACTTTGAAATCGGAAGTGAAATGGAACTTAATTGCGGGATAATCCGACTGTGCCATTTGTAACAAGAACGGTGTTTCGGCTAAAAATACATAATTATCATCTTTATCCTTCGCAATGTAGATGGATTTAGCACGAATGAATTGCTCCAATTGCGCTTGGTTGTCTGTTGTCATCCAGCACGCTTTATAATAACGCTTAGGAACAAAAGCACATTTTGCACCATACTCATGCTCTAAACGATAACTGATTACTTCAAATTGAAGCTGTCCAACTGTTCCAACTATTTTACGATTGCCGGGCTGTTGAATAAATAATTGAGCAACACCTTCATCCGTTAACTGTTGTATTCCTTTCTCCAATTGCTTTGATTTCATGGGATCTTTATTCTCTAATTCCATGAAAATCTCGGGAGAGAAACTTGGAATTCCCTTAAACGAGAACGTATTTCCTTCAGTAAGTGTATCCCCAATCTTAAAACTACCGGTATCATACAATCCAATTACATCACCCGGAAAAGCTTCATCAATAATACTTTTATCTTGGGCCATGAAAGAGGTTGGATTGGAGAATTTTAATTTTTTATCCAAGCGAACGTGGTTATAGAACGTGTTCCGTTCAAATTTGCCAGATACTATACGAAGAAAAGCAATTCGATCGCGGTGTTTTGGATCTAGATTGGCGTGTATCTTAAAAATGAAGCCGCTAAAATCATTGTTTTCAGGTTGAATAAATCCTTCGTTTGTCTCACGACCTCTTGGAGCAGGGGAAATTTCTAAAAAAGCTTCCAATAATTCTTTTACACCAAAATTATTGATGGCACTACCAAAAAATACAGGGGCAATATCTCCCGCTAAATAGGTGTCACGATCAAATTCATCATACACGCCTTCGATTAATTCCAATTCCTCTCGTAAAGTTTCGGCTGGTTTGTTGCCGATCACTTCATCCAACTCTTCACTGTCTAAATTTTCGATTGAGATGACCTCTTCTGAAATCTTTGTTTTATTGGCAGCAAATAAATTAAGTTCCTTTCTGAAGATATTGTAAACACCTTGAAATGTTCCTCCAATTCCGATCGGCCATGAGAGTGGGCGAACTTTAATCTTAAGGATATCCTCTAATTCGTCCAAAAGGTCAAAAGCATCTCGTCCTTCACGATCCATTTTGTTGATGAAAATAATCACAGGCGTTTTTCGCATGCGACACACTTCCATCAAGCGCTTTGTTTGCGCCTCCACACCATTGGCACAATCGATAATCAAAATTACACTGTCAACAGCTGTTAATGTGCGATAGGTATCTTCGGCGAAGTCTTTGTGACCTGGCGTATCGAGGATGTTGATTTGTTTCTCATTGTATTGAAACGCCATTACAGATGTCGCCACGGATATTCCACGTTGCTTTTCAATCTCCATGAAATCGGAAGTTGCCGTTTTTTTAATCTTGTTATTTTTAACCGCACCTGCTGTCTGAATAGCGCCTCCAAAAAGAAGTAATTTTTCCGTTAAGGTTGTTTTACCTGCATCTGGATGCGAGATGATCGCGAAGGTTTTGCGTTTTTGAATTTCTTCTGTATTCTTCATTATCAAGTAAGTCCGTTCAATAAACTTAGATTTCGTGTCGTTTAGGTTCTTCATCACATAATCTTGGATGATGGACGATAAAACACCTACTTTCGTCAAATTTAGGTCAAAAGTACACGTTTTTTTTAGTAACTTAGCCACATGTGTGCAAGGAAACCAAAAAAGTTCGTGCTTTTTTTGGTGACGCTTCTTGGCTTTTCATCAATTAGTCTTGGTATAGGAAAGTCAGCAAGTGAATTGAAGTATTCTGATTTATTGGAAGTAGACTCTATTCGACTAGAAGCGAAATCAAATTTTAGCGACTATGTCTCTGATTTATATGCTGAATTAGGAGATACATCATTGTTGTTTGCTGCCTTTGAGAAGGCAATGACCGGCTATCATAATCTGGACAAGTTCCAAAAAATTCGGCGTAAAGATATCATTACGGTGATCGATTTCTCCAAACCGTCAAATCAAGACCGTTTGTTCATTATTGATTTATGTGATAGGAAAATATTGCACAAAAGCGTGGTTGCACACGGCGTAAATAGTGGAGGTTTATATGCAACCAAATTTTCAAATGATCAAAATTCTCACCAGAGTAGTCTTGGATTTTATTTAACCTCTTCCACCTATTCGGGCAAATATGATTTGGCGCTTCGGTTGGAAGGATTGGAATATTCGAATAGTCACGCCAATAGCCGGGGCGTGGTGATGCATGCCGCAAAATATGCAACTTATGAGTTTTTGGAATCCAATGGAGGAGTGTTGGGACGCTCATATGGCTGTCCAGCTATGCCTTATACTCATTTTCATCAGGTGGTGGAATGGATCAAAGAAGGAACATGCCTCTACATTTATCATCCCAGTCGTTCCTATGCTAGAAACTCTCGTTATCTAAATAGGGTGAACTATCTCGAAGATTTTATTTGGTAACTTTATACAGGTCTGTCTCCTTTGGCATTGACTTTGTAGCGGTTCTAGTATCGCAAAAATAGCAAAGTGAAGGTAGAATCAATCCTGTTGATTCTTGCGTTCAAACAGCCGAACACAGCGCTAGTATGAAAAAACCAAGTTGATGGATTACTTTCCAAAG
>JALQVX010000383.1 GCA_023263555.1 Crocinitomix sp. | reverse complement strand
AATCGTCGATATTTTTATATTCCTTACTCATTTACCACGGTATTTCTGGTTATATTTTTTTCTTCTAATTTTTGTTTGATGAATTTCCTTGCTTTCATCAATTGTGTTTTAGAGGTATTGACTGAAATCGAGAGATAATCAGCAATTTCTTGATGTTTAAGATTGTCGAGAACGTACATGGTGAAAACGGTTCGATAGCCATCCGGCAATTCTTCTAATATATCAGCTAATAGTTGTTTGATATTTTGATCTGAATCCTCAAGTATGAGCTCTGTGTCATCCTCTGCTTCAAAAAAACTGTCATCTTCAATAAATTCAAATTTCTTTTCACTGCGATACAGATTAATCGCTTCGTTAACAACGATCCGCCGAATCCAACCACCTAAATTATAGGTGGGGTTGTAGCTTTCTCGTTTTTGATAAATTTTAATAAATGCATCCTGCAATACATCTGCCGCCTTATCTTCATTGCTCGTATAGCGCAGGCAAATAGTATACATTGCCGCCGAATAGTCCCTGTAAATAAGGTCGAAAGCTCTTTTATTCCCTTGAATAAACTTCTTTTTAAGTTTGTCTTCTTTCAAGTTATTGTTCCTGTTTTAATGGCTTGTTTTAAAGACGAACAAAACAACCTATTTGTAGTGCAGATTCATATAAATTTCCTGCAGTCATAATGGGATCCGTTAGATTCCACCTAAATAAAGGTTCTGCATGAATGTTTATTTTTTCCGTTAGCTCAAATTGATATCCTAGTCCTATCACAACTGAGGCAGTAAAGGCTGGATTTGCATCTTTCAAGATTAACTCTTCATATTTACCCGCTGAAGATCGGATTGTTCTATCAATACCAATCACTTGTCTCAAATTAGCCTGAACGCCTCCAACCGCATATAGATTATTGAAAAGTTTAAAGTTAAAAATGGCGGGTATCTCAATACTTCGTGTTGTAAAATTTTCATCTAAGACAGAGGATGAAATCACTCCAGCTTCTGGATCAATATCCCACTCAAAGATTAAATTCGATTGTGTTCTGCTATATTTATTCCACCCAAACCCTAAGCCGGTGTTAAATGTAATGTTAGAATTGATAGTATACAGCGCTCCAGCATAACCTGAAAAACAAAAATTGGGTTGTGATGAATAATCCGATTGATAAGATGTCACACCACTCATAATAGGCCTGAGTTGAACACCTAGTTGCCATTTTTCAAGGTCTTGTCCTATTAAAACAAAAGGAAAAAGGAAGAAGAAAATCAACAGATTTTTAGACATAATGTAGCTGCTTTTCTTTAGTACAATCTACATTCAAAATGGTTGTCCCATTGTGGCAGATTTTTATAAATCTACTTGACTTATTCGCACATCATATACGATATCAGTATTTTTAGGCACAAGGTCAATAAGTCCTTTTGATCCGTAGGCTAGTTTTGCTGGAATTTCGATAAAGGCATTTTCACCCTCCTTTAATGCTCCAATACCGTGGTGTAAACCATCCATGACATTATCATTCTCTAGACGAAAGCTAAAGGGCTCGCTTTTTTTATACGAATTATCGTACATTTTTCCGTCTTTTCCTTTTGTATAGGCAAAATAGTCAAATGTCACCAATTGATTTTTTTCGATCGGCGCACCATTTTTAACTTTTTTCCAAACGTAGACTTTTACACCTTCTTCGAGTACAATCGGTTCAACGCGACGGATTATTTCGATATCAAAAATCAGGTCAGCATCTGGTGGAACAATGGTCGAATAACCTGCCTCACCATAACCTAAAGCGGATGGTATTAAAATCCGTCCTTTATCACCTATATTCATTTTTAACAATCCGGCTTCAAGTCCTTTAACCATCATTCCTATATTCGTCTTAAGCGGAACAGGTTCACCAACCTCGTCGTTTGAGTCATATTGTTCCCCTGAAGCGACACGTGCTTTATAGTTTACCATAATGACATCATTTAATTGGATCGGTCGATCCGTATTTTTGACCGTCCACTCAATTCTTAATCCATCCTCACGTTGATACACCTTGTCATTCGCAGTGCCTTGAATGGAGTCTTCAAGAAGTGTAATTTCTTCCTCTTCGATTAAGCTCCTGTTTTCATTCGTCGTGTCAATGATCGCAGTCAAGGTATCAACCGTTTCGTCCGTTCCTGATTTAACACCACCTAAATCACAGCTTGCTATAAGAAACGTTATCGTCAAGAAGAGGATTGATGCTTTATAGCTCATAAATTTTCAATTTTAAGTAATTCGATATCGTATATAACGGGAGATAATGGTGGGATTTTTTCGGTGTCACCAATTAGACCATGAGCGGCATGACTTGGAATAATGAATTTGGCTTTATCACCAACGCACATTTTTTGAATACCTTCATGCAAACCACTTTCAATGTCTGACTTTTCGACAATAAATGATTCGGCACCTTTTGAATTAGAGGTATAGCAGATGTCACCATTTAAAAGTGATATTTCGAAATCTACAGTAACTGTTTGTCCAACTTTTGCTGTGTCAGTTGATTCACTTTTTGAATAAATCATATAGCGTAAACCCGTTCCCGTTTCGGTCATTATCCAATCCGGATGCGTTGATAAAAAAAGTTGAATTTCTTCATCTTCTTCGGCAGTGAACTGCGCATTCATATCGCTCGAACTGTCTTGTGTCCAATTCGGATCATTTAGTATCATATTCTTATCTTCCTCTCCATTGCAAGCAAATAGAAAGAATAGAAATAGCGGATACGTGTCTTTTAGTCGAAGCATGCTGTGTTTTCTTCAACGAATTTAGGTAAAATAGTTACAAATTTTGCAATGGCATCTTCAATTTTACCGACGAATTTGCCCCCAGAAGCATTGAGGTGTCCTCCTCCTTGAAAATTATTTCTCGCCATATCATTCACCGGAATTTTACCGGTAGAACGCAAAGAGATCTTAATAATGCCGTCTGATTCTTTGAAGAAAAGTGCCATTTTCACACCTTGAACGGATAAGGCTTGATTGACGAGACCTTCGGTGTCACCTTTTACCGCTGAAAACCGCTCTTGTTCTTCCTTTGTTAATGATATATAAGCCGCTTGATAGTCCTTCAATACCACTAATTTTTCGAGAAGTGCATAGCTGGTTAACTTAATGCGATCTTCTGTATTTGTATCAAAAATATTTTCGTGTAAAGCAGCATGGTCGATACCCGTTTGCAATAAAAATGCAGCTATTTCATGCGTTTTTGGTAAGACAGAAGAAAATCGAAAAGACCCTGTGTCTGTTATAATTCCTGTATAAATTGCTTCAGCCACTTCGTGGTTGATTTTAGGAAGATCTCTTCTAGATTCAATCAGTTCAAATATTAATTGAGCTGTAGAGGATGCGCTTGTATCCGAAAACATCAATTGCACAAAATTCATGTCAGGGTCTCGGTGATGATCAATCATTATGCGTGTTGCAGAAGAATTGGATAAGTGTTCATCCAATTTTCCAATTCGACCCGGAGCATTATAATCTAAACAGAATATAAGGTCTGCTTGTTCCATCAACGATTTAACATCCGCTTCGTTCTCTTCGAGGGTCAAGATTTCTTCTTGTCCTTTCATCCAATGCAAAAAATGGGGGGCAGGATCGGGGTGACATATTTTTACATTTGCGCTTTCCTGAATCAAATAATGGTAGAGCGCCAAAGAAGATCCAATACTATCCCCATCTGGTGATTTGTGAGAGGTAATTACGATCGACTTAGAGTGTGATACTAATTCGTTAAATGTGGCTATTTTAGTTTCGCTAAAGGTCATGGTAATAAAATAAAAACCGTCCCAATTCAAAATCAGGACGGCTCAAGGTTTGTTTTTAGTATGCGTTTAGAATCCGAGTTTTTCAGTTCTTCTATGTTCAATCAAAACACCAATACATACATTGTCTGTATTCGTTAATTTTTTGTCATCACTACTTCCTGTTGAAGGAACTTGCACTGAAAGATAGAATTTACGTGTTTTATCCGTAGTGAATAAAACGAAAGGAGTCATTCCATCAGCCTCATTATCGAAAATAACTTCACGTTGACGCTTCATGACAGTGTTTCCATCACCATCATTTACCCGTACAATCATATCCTGTGCTAATTCAAACTTAACGCCATTTGCACTTGCTACATCAGTACAAGTAGATAAACGATATTCAAATCCTTCATAAGCTATAAAACTCATTTCATATACTTTCCCTTTTTCGAAAGCACCGCTTCGAGATTGGTTATTTAAATTCCAAAAGGCACCTTTATCTTCTTTAGAAAATTGCCCCATGCAGAGGTAATGTGTTTTATTGCATTG
>JALQVX010000256.1 GCA_023263555.1 Crocinitomix sp. | reverse complement strand
GATATAGTTATTCATGATGAAGTAAAGCGAATTTTCGTTGATGCTATTTTCGAATCGTTCACGATCATTAATCTTAAAAATCAGACTAAAAAAGGGCGTTTCTAAAATCTCATCTTCGGCAACAATGTAGGAATATACTTCATTATTTTTTGTGAATGTCAATTCGTGATTCTCGCCTTTTTCTTCAATGTGAATGGGAATACTAATAAGGGAAGAATCCTTCACCTCTAATAAGGTGATATGATATGAAGACATTAAATATTTTTCTTCCGTCAATATTTCACCTTCAGAATAATAAGAAATATTCAAGTTGAGATTCCGCAAGGCCTTTTCGAGCAAAAAGGTAGAACGCAAAAGCTCAACATCCTCCGATAAACTTCCTTCACTTTCAAAGCTTTCAATATCCAAAATTCGTTTGCCCTCATCTTGCGAACTTCGCTGAATAATGGCACTGGATGAATACACAGGTTTTGTATAACGCAGGTAGAGATAACCACTTGTCAAGGCAATCCCAATGAGTATAGGAAATACAAGCCAATGCTTTCGCAAGACCACACCGAGAATATCGACATCAAACTCTTTGTTGATCGAAAACTTGCTCGGCTTTGTATTTAACGTATTGATGGACAAATTCGCTTGATTTAAAGTTTTGAAATAACGGAAATAACAATTGCCGCACTGGAAATTAGTGAAACAATTGGTGCCACTTCTTGCAATAGCTCTCTTCCGATTTCAGGAACAGGTTCTATGTAGATGTAATCATTCGCTTGCACCAGAATATCAGTATATTGCAATCCCTCAATTGTTGATAAATCGATTCGATAAACTTGGCGTTGACCATTATCGTCTTTACGAATGAGCTTAATTCTCGAAGCCCTTCCCCTATCTGCAATTCCTCCTGCCAATGCAATCGCTTCCAATAAAGTGGTATTATTATTTGCGAGGTAAAGCACCTTTGCATCTCCGCCATTTCCTGGAAAAACAATGACTCTTCGATTGGTAACTGATATTTGAACAAATGGATTAACATACAAGTTCGAATAGGATGTCTCTAAGAATATTTCTGCTTCACGGATCGACATACCGACAATATTTATTTGACCCAAAGCAGGAAAATTAATCAATGAATCTTTTTGAATGACATAACTAATTGCATTGTTCGGATTAAACAACTGGTTTTGACCGGGATCACTCGAAGTTGATAAATCTAATATTCGTTGTCCATTATTGGTGAAGAATCTGAATTGAATAATGTCATTCACATCTAATCGATACTCCTCCTTCGTTGAATTTATACTATCAATCTCTGCAAAGACATAGTCTTTATCCGTTTTGAGCATCAAGTTACTATTGATACCACAACTCGAAAGTAAAAGGGTTGCAAGTCCTGCAAATGCCAACGACAAACGTTTAATCCTCTTCATTTTTTTGTTTTTTATTCAATAATTCTCGATACAATTTCCCCATGTCAGAGCACAATCGTTCGTAATGGAACTTTTCGTGTACGTGATTCCAGCCATTTTGTGACATAAAATGACGTTTTTCTTCATTTTCAATTAATTCGAGCAAATCGTTTGCAAATCTTTCTTCTTCAAATGGAGGCGAAATCACCCCTGTTTGCCCGTCTTTCACAATGTCTCTAACACCACCTACATCCGTTGAAAGGACAGGAACGCCGGCAGCTTGGGACTCAATCAAACTTACAGGAGTTCCCTCATTAAAGGAACTAAGCGCAACAATATCTAACCCAGGCAAAACACGATCTACATCCTTAATCCACGAAGTAAGTACAAAACGAATATTATCATGCGCTTCCTCAACTTGATGCGTGAGTATCTCAATCTCTGGACGTAATTCGCCATCACCAATTAAAAATACAACACATTTTTTCTCTGTATTTCTCGCTATTTTATTGATTGATTTTATAAATCCAAGATGATTCTTTATAGGCGCAAATCTGCCGATCAATGCTATCGCTATATCATCAGCCTCAACTTGATATTCCTCTCTAAAATTGGTGCGCTTCTCTCCTCTATTTTCATTGAATTTATTCAAATCAAAACCCAATGGAATTACGCTGACCTTTCTCGCTTTAGCAATCTTATGAATAGAAACCAATTCATTTTTTTGAATATCGGAAATGGCTACAATAGCATCCGTTCGTTGCGCTAAAAATCGTTCAATGCCTTTATACAAAGTTGTTTTTAAGGCGCCAAAATAGGAATGAAAAACGTATCCATGAAAGGTATGTACAATGACAGGAACATTCTCTTTATATGCGGCGTAACGACCAATTGCACCGGCTTTGGAGGCATGCGCATGCACAATATCTGGCTTAAATTCGCGAATGATCGTTCGAATCTCTTTAATCGCTGCACGATCGTTACCTATATTAATGTGACGCGCCAAGGCATCTATAATCACTGGTTGAAGTCCATATTGCTCAGGAATAAATAATGAATCCCCTTCATGCTCCTCATGCTTACCTCCATAGAGCTTTGTCTCAAATTCCTCCCCCATAAAAGCGGAAAGAAAAGTGGCATTATACGTTGGTCCTCCAAGGTTAAACCGATTAATAATTCGAAGTACTTTGATCATTCAATGCGTATGCTATGTCGTTTAAGAAAAATCCTCTAACGACGACACAAATTTAATCATTTTTTACAGATGGATAGTAGCGTGCATACCAAGATTGGAATACGATTAGGGCCCAAACAAGATAAATACGATCTCCGAAATCTGCATCATTCCATTT
>JALQVX010000067.1 GCA_023263555.1 Crocinitomix sp. | reverse complement strand
CAAATTATTGTCGTACAATAGGAATTTAATTTCGTGCGAATTTCCCCATTTTTAATATCAATCTTTCGGCAAGGACGTGCGCTCATAATCGTATTTTGTTGGCTTGTTCAGGCTCGCGCGCAGGATTCGACACGCGTCCTTCCGTTGGTTCCAATTTATGCGCAAAGCGATTCTACTTTGAGTTTGTCTGTTGCAAATGCATGTATCCCTCATTTCGAAATTACGAAACGAAAAATGGATCAATTGGGTGCGGTTGATATTGGCGAAGCACTCAAATTTATTCCTGGCGTTCAAGTACGCGATTATGGAGGAATTGGCGGAATAAAAACGTTAGGATATCGCAGTTTAGGGGCTAATCATACCACTGTCATTATTGATGGTCAGCGTCTTTCGAATGCTCAAACAGGGACGATTAATCTCTCTTCATTCGAATTGTTTGGCCTCGAGAAGATTACCTTTACTTCTGGACAAGTCGCCGATCCTTCTTGTTCAGCAACTGCTTTTGTTCAGGCAAATACGGTGGCGCTTAGAAGTGTGCTCGCTACTCGTCCTCAGAATTTGCGAATTGGTCTGTATTCAAATACGACAACCATTCATGCTTTCGAAAAAGGAGTTTACGCGCAAACGATCTTGGGCAAGTATTTTTACGGAGGTGTACAGACCATGGTAAGGTTCGGATCAGGAGCATATCCCTATATCAATGCAGAATCTCCGGAAGAAGGGGAATTAATACGGACGAATACGCGGTTATTCAATTACCGCCTTCGTTCGTTGCTAGGTTTTGAGCGGAATCAGCTTAAATTTTTACTGTCGGGCTATTATCAAAAGAGTGAACAAGAATTACCCGGTGCTGCGGTACTTTACAATCCTTCAAATGACCAAAAACTATGGACAGAAGATTGGCGATTAAATGGATCCCAATCCTATGCTAAAGGTAAATTTTTACTTCAAACGCATCTTGATTTTCAATCGAATTATACGCGCTATTTTGATCCTTATTATTTAAATTTAGAGGGGTTTATTGATGCGAGATATAACCTCCAATCCATTGAAGGAGGACTGGTTTTAAGTCGTTCGTTCCGCTTCCCAAATGAACGGATATTCTTTGGTGGTGATGTCACTGTGATGAACTTAGAAGCAAGTCAATTTAATATTAATCCAACGCGATTGCAAGAGAATTTTGTGCTTGGTGGTGCAACATTGATTGGTAAATTTAAGGTTGAAACGAATTTAACCGCAACGTATACTGATGACGATAATACATTTAACGGGTCGGTAACGTATTTTAAATTTTCACCGTTCCTTTCACTGGGGTACGCTCCTTTTAAGAAAGCGAAATTGCGCTTGCGTGCTTTTTATAAAAATGCCTACCGCCTGCCTAGCTTTAACGATCTATATTATAACTTTATCGGTAATCCACAATTAAAACCTGAAGACGCCCAATTAATTAATCTTGGAGTGACTCAAACAGGGAAAATTGGAAAATCAGCTTTTGAGTATACCATAGATGCCTTCCGAAATGAGATCACCAATAAAATTATCGCTATACCAACGAAAGATTTATTCAATTGGAGTATGCAAAATATTGGAACGGCTATGGTTTATGGTCTAGATATTGGTTTGATTTGGTCGATTAAATTAAAAAGTATAGATTGTCAATTGAATGTTAATCAGTCATTTAATCGGTCGCTTGATCGTGCAGATCCCAGTGGAGAAAATTACAATCAACAATTACCCTATACCCCTTTTTACACGTCCACCTATGGGTTAATGTTGACCTATAAGAAACTCTCTTTTAGTTCAAATGTACTATACAGCGGGTATCGATTTTCCCTTAATGAGAATAATTATGCGAATCTCCTTCCGGCATACACCGACCTATCTATGGGTGTTTCACGAGTGTTGAAGTGGAAAAAGCAGGAGATATTATTAGATGTTAAAGCCATGAATATTTTTAATAAAAATTACGAAGTGATTCGTAGTTTTCCAATGCCTGGAAGATATTATCAACTTCTACTAAAATATACTTTAGATAAATGAATTACTTAATCGCCCTATGCGGTCTTCTCTTATTAGTCGGCTGTAACAAAAATAAACCATTGCCTCCAACGGTTCCGGATCGATACGAAAATGGGATCTTGGTCCTCAATGAAGGTCTGTTTGAACAGAATAATGCATCTATCACTTTTTATAGCGGTACTGAAGTTTATCAGCAAGTATTTAAAAGTGAAAACAACAGAGGTTTGGGTGATACCGCCAATGATTTTGAAGCGTATGAATTGAATGGTGAACGTTATGTGATCGTAGCGGTTGATATTTCTAGTCAATTGGAGATTTTTAGTCAAACAACGTTAAAATCAGTTGCGCAAATACCGTTATTTGATGCTGAAGGAAATGCACGTGAACCGCGTCTTGTCAAAGTCATTGGTGATAAGGCGTATAGTTGTAATTTTGACGGAACAATCGCGGTCATTAATCTTCATTCTTTTCAAGTAGTTGATTTAATAAGTGTTGGCGCTAATCCGGACGGAATGGCAATCAGTAATGATAAATTGTACATTTCCAATTCGGGAGGTCTTCATTATCCTGTTTATGATTCGACTGTTTCGGTGATTAATTTAAACACCAATACGGTTGAAGAAACGTTTGTAACACGCATTAACTGTACCCAAATGATTGCAGATGTATATGGAGATTTATATCAGGTTTCCAATGGCAATTATGGGGATGTTTCCTCCGCTCTCGTGCGAATTGATGTTTCTTCAAATAGCGTTGAAGAAATGAATGAAATGTCAATTTCATCAATGGTTCTCTCTGGTGATTGGATGTATTATTATGATGGAGATGCAACTGCGATTAAGCGTTTTAATACGGCAACGGAATTTTTTGATCCGGCGACCATTGTCGATTTGTCCAGTTTTGAAACCTTTCACGGTTTTATTATTGATGAAGTGAATGCACGCTTTTATTGCATGGATGCAAATGGTTATGTCAATTCTTCTTCAATTCACGCGTATAATTTAACAGGTTCTTTTCTTTTCGAATTTAAGGCTGGCCTTGTTTCCACCGATATTATTATTACACCATGAGATTGATTAATCGTAGTTTACTAATTGCATTCTGTTCTTTTTCTGTTGTTGGATTTGCTCAATTTGCTCCTCCTCCTGGTGAACTTGGTTCAACAGCCATTCATAAGGATTCGCTTATTCTAATCGATTGGGCGGTTGAGGTCGTTTCTTTTGAAAGAGGTTTAGAGGATATTGCTTTTCCGGGCGGACTTTATGCGTCTTTTGGCGATTCATCTCGTGCTTTAGGTTATGCCGAAGGTACGAGTGTAGATGTGGTCAGTTTAGGTGATGGTGGTTCGATCACTTTGGCGTTTGATTTCGTAATTGAAAATGGAGACGGACCAGATTTTGCCGTTTTTGAAAATAGTTTTTCTGATACTTATCTCGAATTTGCACATGTGGAAGTGAGTACGGATGGCGAGCATTTTGTTCGATTCCCTTCGGTTTCTAATATTCAAACAGATGAGCAAACCGCAACTTATGCGAATTCAGATCCAACTTTAGTTCATAATCTTGCGGGTAAATATCGGCAAGCTTATGGGACGCCTTTTGATTTGCAAGATTTAGCAGATTCTACCGGGATTGATTTGATGGAGATTAATTTTGTCCGTATCGTTGATGTGGTTGGTTCGATTGATCCGCTTTATGGAACCTATGATAGTCAAGGTCATCTCATTAATGATCCTTATCCAACTGATTTTGAAAGTGGTGGTTTTGATTTGGATGGGGTTGGTGTCATTCACAATGCCAATCCTTTAGCAAGTATTGAAAAACAAGATGATCTAAAATTTTCAGTCTATCCAAACCCAACGACTGGACAGATAAGTATTCGCTTAGATGGGGAAGTATCGATTCTTAAATTCTACGATCTATCGGGGCAATTGATCCTTGAATCCCTCAATGTCAATCATCTTAACTTAGGTGATTTTAATCTCGCACCTGGCTTATATTTGGTCGAAGTGACACTTCAAGATGGGAAAGTAATGCGCCAACAGATTATTTATCAGTAAGCGCAAGGTTTTATTTTTTCCTGTAACTTAAGTGTCTGATTTGATTATAAATGAAAGACCAACTTTTAGAAATAGCACAGCTTTCCACAGCTGATTTTGATGCGATTTTGAGGATTAGTGATGTGCAGTTTGGTGCAGCTAATATTCGACTAGAACAATTGCATAATCGTGTAGGAAAGGACAATAGTTTAACGGCAAAATTAAACGGTGCATCAGCAGGGTACGTATTAAGTCAATTCATTCAACCCGCAGCTGTCGATTTGATTTTTGATGGGAAAGAGTTGAACCTCACCACTTATTTTGAAAACAGTCAGACCATTTGCTGGAT
>JALQVX010000310.1 GCA_023263555.1 Crocinitomix sp. | reverse complement strand
AGGACATAGCGGAGGCACTTGCTTCGTTACTTGTCTTGAGCGCCAGTCGAAAGATTGACAAGAAAAAAAGAACAAATAATGTTAAATGAAAGTAAATATATCAATCTCATCCCCAACTTTTGAACCTGATCCGTTTTTTTTAAATCACCCAAAAGTTTTTAAATTGAGCCGAAAAACTTAACTTATCCGCACAAAAAAAGGTTGACGATAACGTCAACCTTTTTTTGTTTCTTATAGTCTTCTCGATTAAGAACAAGGGCTATTTACAATTTCATCATATTTAGCCATAAAGATCTCATCATCTTCAAACCATTGTTTGACCTTATTCATGATCTCTTTTGCTTTATCACATTGTCTTGCAGAATGAAGAAAAGCAGCATATTCATAGATACCCATTCTTAACATTTCAAAATCAACAGGTCTCCATCCGTCAACACTTTCGACAGCATCCAAGCGTTCTTGCGCTTCTTTCAAGGTTAGTTTAGCTCCCGTTTTGTCTTTAATTTGAAGTTGACATGCCGTTAGCAAAAAATAAGAGCCCACATCTGTTGGGTCCAGTTTTTGCAATTTCATTACAGTACCACGTAATCTATTGTAATCACCTGCATCAACCATGTTGCGAATCTCCTCGATCACTGCCGATTTTAATTCCGTGAAAAAGGCAACATTATCGGAATAAACTGAACCATCTTTATCTTTTTTAACAGCTTTGCCTGCATCACCGATTGCATCATTAAACGCCTTTGGAAAATCATCTTTATACACTTGATCTTTTGACATTTCGTAAAAGGCTTTGGAAGCATATAAATATGGAAGTGCGTCATTTTTAGTATCATCACCATCTTTGTATTTTTGCGCTTTGTCCACTAATTTTTCATAGTCGCCATCTGCAAAATAGATCAGCAAATCGTCATAGTCTGGAGCTTGTGCTTGTGCACCAAAAGTGCATCCGACAAAGAATAAGAATAGTAAGAATGTATTTTTCATTGTGTATTGTTTTTACTGCTTTAACTCAATTATAATGCCTAAAGTTACAAGTCTTGGCTTATTAACGAAAATTTAACAGGTTTAATCTTTGTGAAATTTAAGCATAATACCAAGAATGTCAATTGCTGCAGTGGCAATTTTAGTGCCAGGACCAAAAATACCCATCACGCCCTGATCATATAAAAAAGCGTAATCCTGCGCGGGAATAACACCTCCAACGATCACCATAATATCGTTCCGTCCTTGTTTTTCTAATTCCTCCATCACTTGAGGAATTAAGGTTTTGTGTCCTGCAGCTAAAGAACTGATTCCTAAAATGTGTACATCATTTTCTACCGCTTGATTGACGGCTTCTTCAGGTGTTTGAAAAAGGGGACCGATATCGACATCAAATCCGATATCTGCGAAAGAGGTTGAAATTACTTTTGCACCACGGTCATGTCCATCTTGTCCCATTTTAGCCACCATAATACGTGGTCGTCTTCCTTCCAGTGTACTAAATTCGTCGGCCATTTCTTTGGCACGAATAAAATCATTGTCTTCCATAGCTTCTGCAGAATAGATACCTGAAATTGATCGAATAGTTGCCTGATAACGTCCAAATACAGCTTCCATGGCATCTGAAATCTCCCCTAATGATGCTCTATTGCGAGCACATTCAATCGCCAATTCTAAGAGGTTCTCATTTCCTTTGGCCCCTTCGGTTAAGGCTTTTAAAGAGGCTTTTACTTTTTCTTCATCCCTTTCAGCACGCATTTTTTCTAAACGAGCGATTTGAGAAAGTCTCACCTGCGTATTGTCAATATCACGAATATCAATTTCTTCCTCTTCCTCTAATTGGTAGCGATTTACGCCGACAATGATATCTTTTCCGGCATCAATGCGCGCTTGTTTGCGAGCCGCTGCTTCTTCAATTCTGATCTTCGGAATTCCGGCTTCAATCGCCTTGGCCATACCTCCCAAACTTTCAATTTCTTCAATATGTTTCCACGCTTTTTCAACCAATTCTGCCGTTAATTTTTCGACGTAGAAGGATCCTGCCCACGGATCTATTATTTTGGTTATCCCCGTTTCCTCTTGCAAATAGATTTGCGTATTACGCGCAATTCTAGCCGAAAAATCCGTCGGTAGTGCGATCGCCTCATCCAATGCATTGGTGTGCAAAGATTGCGTTCCGCCCAATGCTGCTGCCATCGCCTCAATGCATGTGCGCGCAATATTATTGTAAGGATCCTGTTCTGTCAAACTCCATCCAGAAGTTTGGCAATGCGTTCGAAGGGCGAGTGATTTTGAGTTTTTAGGATTAAATTGATTGACAAGCTTCGCCCAAATCATTCGACCTGCACGCATTTTGGCTATCTCCATAAAATGGTTCATTCCAATGGCCCAGAAGAACGATAAACGTGGAGCAAAGGTGTCGATATCCATACCTGAAGCGATACCGGCTTTTATATACTCCAGTCCATCTGCCAATGTATAGGCCAATTCCAAATCTGCCGTGGCACCTGCTTCTTGCATGTGATAACCCGAGATTGAAATCGAATTAAATTTTGGCATATGCTGCGACGTATACTTAAAAATATCAGAAATTATTCGCATGGATTGTAACGGTGGATAGATATACGTATTTCGCACCATGAATTCTTTCAAAATATCATTTTGGATCGTTCCCGCTAATTGATCTGGTCGCACGCCTTGTTCCTCCGCGGCAATAATATAAAAAGCGAGGATCGGAATAACCGCACCATTCATGGTCATTGAAACGGACATTTGATCCAAGGGAATTTGATCAAATAAGATCTTCATATCCTCTACCGAATCGATTGCCACGCCCGCTTTTCCTACATCACCCATAACGCGTTTGTGATCCGAATCATATCCGCGGTGTGTCGCTAGGTCAAAAGCAACAGAAAGTCCCTTTTGACCGGCAGCTAAATTTTGTCTGTAAAAAGCATTGGATGCTTCTGCCGTCGAAAATCCTGCATATTGTCGAATTGTCCAAGGTCTTATGGTGTACATTGTCGAATACGGTCCGCCGAGATTTGGACTAATGCCCGAAACGAAGTTTAGGTGATAAAGGTCCTCAATGTCCTGTGCGGAATAATGATTTTTTAATGTTATTTTTTCAGCTGTCTCAAAGATCTCAGCAGCATTTCCATTCAATGTCTCATCAGATGATGGCTTTGGAGGAATCGGGTTGAATTTAATTCTATCCATTTGCATTCACTGTTTTTATATACTGATTTTCCAAATAAAAAGGACGTAAGGGTTCAAAATCAACTGGAACCGAAGGCGGTTTAATCGGTGAAGTATCCGTCCAATTTTCCATAGGATTTGGATGCTTGTTGATGCCTAGAAAGGTTTTCGATTTATCGGCTAGATCCATGACTAATTTTCGTGTGTTCTCTTTAATAGCCGCCTGAATCTTATTCTCTTGGATTCCCTTTATCAAACCGCCTGTATTTTCTGTCGCGCAGAAAATATCCCATGATTTTTCAATCAATTGATCCGATAAGGATTCAATAAAATAAGCACCGTGACTCGGGTCGACGACGCGATCCAAATAGGCTTCTTCTTTCAGAATCAACTGAATGTTTTTTGCAATTCGTTTTGAGCGCTCACACTCCTGTGAATTCCCTAATTCGAGGTAGCTGATTGTCAATGTATCACAACCACCAATAACAGCCGACATGGCTTGTGTTGTTTCACGTAAGACATTATTATGATAATCGTTAACAGCAAGGTGGCGAAGATTTGTTTTCGCGTAAATTAAAACAGGCGTATACTGAAATTCTTGATCGTATTGCGCAAATACGGCGCGCAGTAAGTCATGGATGATTCGGAATTTTGAAATATTGACAAAATAATTTTCATTGACGGTCAGTTCAATGACCATTTTCTCATTTATCACTTGCAGTGATTCCCCTTTTGAGCGTAAAAAATGAATATATTCATTCACATGATTTAGGGTGAAAGCTAATTCTTGCACCGAACTCGCACCTGTTTCTCCGTAGATAGATCCACTAATCCAAAGTGTTCTATGATCTGGATGTGTTTTGTAAAAGGAATAATAATCTTCTAGCGAAAAAGAAATTGATCCTGCACTATTGTTTATAGCAATGACGTCAAAGTTTAAAATTGCTGGAGCAGGAGGATTGAAAGAAACAGCCGTTTTTAAATCATCAAAAGTGATGTCAGTATCGATATACTCGAAAAGGACACCTTTCGTGAGCGCTTCAAAATTAGTATTTGGCAATACGCTTAAGCCAAGTGCCTCCACGCCTTGATTCAGTGATTCTAAAATAGATTGATTTTTTTCATCATCACTTGAGCACACTTGTCGAATTTTCCAAGTATTACTGCTTTTAG
>JALQVX010000239.1 GCA_023263555.1 Crocinitomix sp. | reverse complement strand
TGCAAATACAAAATTCTCCATTTTTTTGAATGAATTCCTTCGTGCCGTCGAGCGGATCAACGATCCAAATATACTTTTCATGACGGCGCTTTTCAAAAGGAGGGATTTTTTCTTCTTCAGAAATAACCATAATGCCTGTTTTTTCTAGTATCGCAGTGATAATAGCACTTGATCCCTTGTCCGCAGCTGTGACGGGTGATTGATCTGATTTTAGATCGACATTAAAGTCTTTTTTGTAAACATCCATGATTGTCCGACTCGCTTCGATTGCTGAAGTGATGGCCAATTCAATCCATAGTTTATTAATTGTCATTGCTAGTTTTTAGTCGTTATATGCAGCGATTAAGGCGTCGTAAAGTGAGCTTGCCCCGATTCGAAAATAGTTTTTATTGAGCCATTCATGACCAAGGACTTCTTGTACGATTTGATAATAAAGTAGTGCTTCTGCTGCTGTCCTAATTCCTCCAGACGGTTTGATGCCAATTTTTTTTCCAGTATGTTTATAATGCGCTAAAATTTCTTGACACATGCTATAGACTGCTTGTGGACTTGCGCCTTTTGAAGTTTTTCCAGTGGATGTCTTGATGAAATCAGCGCCTCCTTGAATGGCAAGTTTGGCCATGTTGCGAATATCCGTTTGCTCCTTAAAATCGCCGGTTTCAAGAATTACTTTTAATTTTTTTTTGCCAATTGCTTTTTTGATGGAAAGTATTTCATCCGTTATTTTAGCGTGACGTTGGTCAAAATAATCACCCCGATTGATGACAATGTCAATTTCGTCTATATTCGTTTGAGAAATCACGCGGCACTCTTCTATTTTAGCTTCGCTCAATGTTTGTCCTGTAGGGAAACATCCACCTACAACAGCCACTTGAATAGATGAATCGATTTGCTCTTTTACAAAATTACCGTATGTCGAAAAAACACAAATCGCGGCCACGTGTGATGATTTGAATCCGTTGTTAGCACGTTCGATAAGGGGTTGGATCGTTTTTTGTGTGTCGCACGAATCAAGAGAGGTGAGGTCAATGAATCTAATCAGTTCAAGGATCAAGCTAGGTGTCAATTCGAGTGGATTTAGAAGTATGTCTTCGATTGTTTTCATATGGATCGTAAAGTCGATATGAAGTTAAGAATTCGATTTTATCCAACGACTTATCGGGCAAAAAAAAATCCGTTTCATTTTTGCGAAACGGATTTTTATAAAGAATTTTATGTTTTTATCCCAATCTAAAGTTGATTGGTAAGGTAAAGTTTACCGGAACGGCTTTGCCTGCTTGCTCACCTGGAGTCCACTTTGGCATTGCTTTTACAACTCGTTTCGCTTCCGTATCTAAGGCATCAGAAACACCCTTTGCGATTTTTACGTTCTGAATTGATCCATCACTTCCAACTACAAACTTAACGTAAACAATTCCTTGTTCACCCATTTCTCTTGCCAGTTCAGGATATTCAACCTTACTTCTAATCCATTCCTGCATTGCTGCTGCTCCACCGGGAAAAGAAGGCTCAACTTCTACGAAGTCATATACTTTTTCCTCTTTAATCTCTGGCGCTGGTTCATCAGGAATATCTTCAATTTCTTTTTCGAAATCATCAAAATTGATTTCTGGAACTTCCTCATCATCCTCAACTACTTCAACATCCTCTACCATTGGTGGTGGCGGAGCTACTTCTGGTTCTTCTTCAGGAATTTCTTCTTCTTCTGGAATCTCATAGATTTGCTCTATATCTTTATTATTGGATTGTTCGACAACCGCAACTGGATCGGGAACAAATTCCGAATATTCAAAAGCCATACCCACAATTGCAGAGATCATAACAAATCCTACAAAAAAGAATCCTGCTTTTTTGTTTTCTAAGTTTGCCTCACTAGATTTTTTAAGTTCCATACATTTCTGTTTTCAACAACGCTAAATTACTAATTTAATAGAATCATGCGTTTTAATTTTTTATAAATTTTATACCAATCAAACTAAACAAGACTGCTCCAAAAATCGTTCCAAAAAAATTGGCCCATAAATCATAGATGTCAAAGTATCGTCGATAGATATAATTACCCTGTATCAATTCGATAACTAGTCCAAAACTAATTCCAATCAATATCACCCATCCGTACAACCTAAATTTCGATTGGTTCATTTTATTTTCCTTTTCTCGAGGTCTTAATCCAAAGAGTTGAAGAAAAGCCAATACACTGTACATAACAAGATGTGCGAATGTATCAATCGAAATCAGATCGAATTGGAAGTTCGGTAATTGATCACCAGGTATTAGGCTAAGTATACAAATAGCGAAAGCCCAAAATAACCAGGGTAATTGACGAATCAAAATCTTATCCAATCAATGCTTCGTATTCGCTCGCTGATAATAAACTATCTAATTCTGAAGCGTCAGAGATATTCACTTTAATCATCCAACCATCACCATAAGGATCTGTGTTTACGACTTCAGGATTGCCCTCTAAATCTTCATTGAATTCGATAATCTCTCCACTTAAGGGCATGAACAAATCAGAAACTGTCTTTACTGCTTCAATCGAACCAAAAACTTCTTCTTGCGCTAATGTTTCACCTTGCGTTTCAATCTCGATATAAACGATATCACCAAGTTCGCCTTGCGCGAAATCAGTCACACCAATAGTTGCTGTATTCCCGTCGATTTTAACCCATTCGTGGTCTTTTGTGTACTTTAAATTAGCTGGTACGTTCATGTTTAATTCTTTAAAATGTGAAAGCACAAATTTAGAATAATATTAGAATATTGTGTGACGCTGTTGAAACTTTGTAGATAAACTTCCTTTTTGTCGCTGAGAATTATAATGTTCAAATGGAAATTGCAGGCATAACTCATAGAATTGTTTAAACAAAAAATAATTCATTGAAGCCAGTTTCGTTCTGATATAAATTGATCATTCTGATGATAAAAACAAAAAAAAGTATAATTTTTGCACCATGGTAACACAAGAGCAATTGAAGGATTTTGAGCGTCGAGTAGATGAACTGCACCGTTATTTAAAGATAGAAGATAAACGAATTGAGGTGCGGGAGAGTGATTTAAAGTCACAGGATCCATCTTTTTGGGATCATCCAAAGGAAGCGGAGGAAGTTTTAAAGAAAATGCGTGGAGAGAAATTTTGGATAGATGCCTATGAAGAAGTGCGCGCAGATTATGACGATTTATTGGTTTTAATTGAATTTTATGAAGCCGGCGAAAGTCAAGAAGAAGAGGTTGAAGAACACTATAAATTGTCCATTTCCAAATTGGAAGAGTTGGAATTAAAAAACATGTTGTCGGCCGAGGAGGATTCCCTAAATGCTGTGCTGCAAATTACTGCCGGGGCTGGTGGAACCGAGAGTTGTGATTGGGCGTCCATGTTGATGCGGATGTATATGATGTGGGGAGAGAAACGTGGGATGAAAATTAAAGAAATTAATTATCAAGAAGGTGATGTTGCTGGCATTAAAACAGTGACCTTAGAGTTTGAAGGGAATTTTGCTTTTGGCTATTTAAAAGGTGAGAACGGGGTGCACCGTTTGGTTCGAATCTCTCCCTTTGATTCGAATGCAAAACGACATACGTCTTTTGCGTCTGTTTATGTTTACCCGCTGGTGGACGACTCAATTGAAATTCATTTGAATCCAGCGGATATTAGCTTCGAAACATTTCGTTCAGGCGGTGCAGGTGGACAAAATGTAAATAAGGTGGAGACTGCGGTGCGCTTAAGGCACGCTCCAACAGGAATCATTATTGAAAACTCTGAATCGCGCTCGCAGTTGGGGAATAAAGAAAAAGCAATGCAACTATTAAAGTCTCAATTATATGAGCTTGAATTGAGAAAGCGAATGGAAAAACAAAATGCCATTGAAGCGGGTAAAATGAAGATTGAATGGGGATCGCAAATACGAAACTATGTGATGCAACCTTATAAATTGGTAAAAGACGTTCGCTCTGGTTATGAAACTTCAAATGTAGACGGTGTTATGAACGGAGAGATAGATGAATTTCTGAAGGCTTTTCTAATGGGGAATGGTTAATTCATAAAGGTCTGGTCTCTCCATAAGTTGTATTCTAATCTGATCGACCTTTTGAAACTTTTGCAAGGTATTTGCACGTGTTGATTATTACTAAATCTAAATTACTTAAATTTGCACCTCATTTTTGAAACATGTTAATACAAGTACTAAAATCTAAAATACACCGCGTTAAAGTGACTGAGGCGGATCTTAATTATATCGGTAGTATCACAATTGATCCTGATTTGTTGGAAGCAGCTAATCTGATTGAAGGTGAGAAGGTTCAAATTGTTAATATTAATAATGGTGAGCGAATCGAAACCTACGTTATAAAGGGTGAGCGTGGTCAAGGAGGAATTTGTCTCAATGGGCCAGCAGCGAGAAGAGTAGCGGTCGGAGATATTATTATTATTATCGGTTATGGTTATATGGATTTTGAAGAGGCAAAATCGTTTAAGCCAATGCTTGTTTTCCCGAATACTGAAACCAATAAATTAGATTAATCGAACATAAGTCGCTGCTATTTTAAAGACGCGTCGCTTTTCTTACATAAAGCATGAAAGCTAAATTCTTTGCAGTCCTAAAAATTATACTTCCGCTTAGTTTCGGTGTGTTTTTGATATGGCTGTTTTATGACGCTTTATGCGAAGATCAAAAACAAGATTTATTTGTCGCTTTTGGTAAAGCCAATTATTGGTGGGTCGGTCTCGCACTTGTTTTTAGTTTTATTAGTCATGTTAGTCGAGCGTATCGTTGGCGCTATTTGCTAGATCCTCTTGGGCATAAGGTTTCTTTTTGGAATGCTTACCATGCTTTGATGATTGGTTATATCGTTAATCTTATTCTGCCCCGTGCAGGCGAAGCCTCTCGTGCCGGTATTTTATCGCGAACAGAAAAGGTTCCTTTTCAAAAAGGGTTCGGAACAATATTAGCTGAACGCGCAGTAGATGTTGTGATGCTGGCTATTGTAGGGTTGATTATGTTGACCTTGCAATTGGATAAAATTGATTTGTTTAGAGCAAAGATTGATGCGTTTAATGCTCCTGGTCAAGGTTGTGGAAATACAGCTATTTTTTCAGTACTAGGTAGTATAGTGAAGTGGGGAATCGTGCTCGGTTTTATTAGTGGTGTACTTTTATTCATTTTCCATAAAGGGTTCAGATCAAAGATTGCGAGTTTTATTAAAGGACTCTTTGAAGGGGTATTTGCGATTTTTAAAACACAATCAAAATTGCCGTTTATTGGTCATACTTTGCTAATATGGGTGATGTATATCTTGATGTTTTCCGTTTGCTTTTTTGCACTAGATTCGACGAGGGTGTTGGGAATTGATGCCATGTTGGCGGGGTTTGTTGCCGGAACCATTGGCATTGTGCTCGTTCAAGGCGGAATTGGTGTTTACCCAGCCTTTGTCGGCTTAATACTTACAACGTATCTAGCGCCGGAAGATTATGCGGGGATCTTACCAGATGCACTAGCTTTAGGTTGGATAATCTGGACTTCTCAAACGGTACTGATGATCATCTTAGGGTTGATTTCTTTGGGACTGAATGGTAAAAATGTTAAATTTGATACCAATGAAGAACTTGCAAAACCTTAATCAAAAAATAATCGATTCTTCTGATTTGTTGGAATTAATTCCTGCTCTCAAGGATGAAGGAAAGAAGATTGTTTTCACCAATGGTTGTTTTGATATTCTCCATAAAGGACATGTTACCTATTTAGCGTTAGCCGCCGATTTTGGAGATGTATTCGTGCTTGGTTTGAACAGTGATGACTCAGTTAGAAGACAAGGAAAAGGGAATGATCGACCTGTAAATGATTTTGATGCGCGAGCAACTGTTGTGGCAGCATTAGGGTTTGTCAATTATGTAGTTGAATTTGATGATGACACCCCTTTACGTTTAATCGAAATGGTAATGCCTGATGTACTTGTGAAAGGTGGAGATTATGATGCGCTAGAAATTGATCCTACCAAGAAAACGTTTATTGTAGGGAGTGATCGTGTAAAGTCAAATGGTGGTGCGGTAGAAACAATCGATTTGGTTAAGGGTTTCTCCACAACAGGTCTCATCAATAAATTGAGAAAATGACGATAAAAGAAGCACAAGAATTAGTTGATAATTGGATTAAAACCTACGGTGTTCGTTATTTTAACGAGCTGACCAATATGGCACAATTAACGGAAGAAGTGGGTGAAGTAGCTCGAATCATAGCTCGTCGTTATGGAGAGCAATCTGAGAAAGAATCGGATAAAAACAAAGATCTCGGAGATGAGATGGCAGATGTTTTATGGGTTTTAATTTGTTTGGCCAATCAAACAGGAATTGATTTAGAAGCTGCGCTCAAGAAAAATTTGGATAAAAAAACCAATCGTGATAATATGCGTCATCTTGAAAATGACAAGTTAAAATAAGATCAGCTTCTTGTTTTTTATAGTTTCACAAATCGATAAGTCTCACTTTTGAGTGCTGCACTAAACTTAATCAAATAGACACCTTGGTTAAATTCTGAAAGGTCAATTGTTGTTTCTTGATTAAATGATTTATTCAGAATTAAAGCTCCTTCAAGTGAGTATACTTCAAGTTTATAGTTTTCATTTTGTTTTGTGTAAACGTGAAGAATATCAGTTGCTGGATTTGGATAAATAGATATTTGTTGTAACGATTCATTTTCATTTAATCCGGCTTCTGAAGTTCTATATCCTCTTAGGTTTATTTCGGCGATAGAAGT
>JALQVX010000234.1 GCA_023263555.1 Crocinitomix sp. | reverse complement strand
ATTATTCCTTAAGTGCCCAAGGTGCAGCGGTTTATTCGTATTCGGTGAAGAATATTCTACCATTATACGACTTACTTTTGCTGGAGCATGACCAAAATTGGGAACTGTGAGCACATCATTCAACTCTTCCAACCAATACTTGCTTTTGACCACTAAGTTCAAGAAACCTTGAACGGCATTATAGTCTTCAATAATTTCGATATTATCCTTTAATAATTGACCGATTTCCTCACCTGTCTGAACCGGAGATTTACGCGCCATTTTAACCAAAGGAAAAACCACCAACGTCAAATCACCTTCAAAGTCAGGTCTGGTCTTCTGAAATTGAATCATTTCATCTGCAAGGGTTGTTTCGTAATGGCGTTCAAGAAGCTTTTTCACCGCTTGAAGGAGGTCGTTTTCAAGTTTCATTTACAATCTTTTTTCTAGGGTATTAACACATTTTGACAGGATGTCAAAGGCGACTTCGGCCATGCGATTTACTTTATTATCTAAACAGGGATTAATTTCTACAATTTCTATACAACAACATTTGTCCCATGTCGCAAACTGTATCATCAAGGATTCAGCTTCCTCTGGTGTTAATCCATTTTCAACAGGCGTTCCTGTACCTTTACTTACGAGAATTGAATCCATTGAGTCCACATCAAACGAAACATAAATCAGATCACAGTCTTTTAATTTATTTTTGATTTCTTGAAAAACGATATCCGTACCCTTTTCTCGTACTTCAGGTACTTCAAAATTTCGAATACCATATCGCCTAATGAGTTCGTCCTCTGGACTTTCAGTATCTCTCACACTCACAAAAACAAGATCATTAATCTCAATTTTTGGAGATGACCCACCTATTAATTTCAGTTCTTCCCACATATCCACAACATTTGGATTCGGAACATTTGAAGCACATTCGTGATTATTAAGTCCGAGCACAACCGAAAGGGGCATTCCGTGAACATTGCCAGATGGCGTTGTGTAAGGAGTATGCAAATCAGCGTGAGCATCAACCCAAATTACGCCAAGTCGTTTTGTTGGATACGCTCGTTTGAGACCTGCAATTGTTCCTGCCGCGCACGAATGATCACCGGATAAAACGAGTGGAAAATTATTCTGCTTGACCACAAAATCAACAATATCAACTGTATTTTGATAGACCTCTGCGAGTCCGTCAATTCTTTTAGCGAAAGGATAAACCGTTGGGAAATCAAGCATATCATTTTGATCTTGAACTAAAAATCGCTCGTACTTGCCAAAAAAATCATCCTTTCTTTGTCTTGCCACAACCTGCAAGGCTCCAATACCCAAACTGGCTCCTCTAGTACCTGCTCCGAGCTCTGAAGGGTTTTCTATGATATTTATTTGCGACATAATACAATTTTAATCGGCAAAGTTAATTTTTTTGATGGGAATATGAATGGGCGCTGTAGGATAAAAAATGAGCACTTTAAATTAATATTCGTCTGAATGGGAGAAAATTATATCTTTGTTCAAGGCGTTTGCAAATTACGTAACCACATGAAAAAATTCTATTACCTTTTACCAATCCTTCTATTGGCTTTGGTTGGATGTCAACCTAACAAAATTAACGAGGGAGAAGTTGAATACGCGATTACGTATCCAAATGCGGACATTTCACCATTTATGGAAGCTATTTTACCAAAAACTATGACCATTACGTTTTTGGGAACCAAGACGAAAACCCGAATTTCGCGTGGTGAAATCTTTTCAACAGAGATTATTTCTGACGAAGCTGATCGCACAATTGAAATGCGTTTAGATTTTGGAGACAAACTCTATTATACGGTTTTAACTGCTGACGACATTGATAAAATGATCTCATCACAACCGACCTACAAGATTAAATCGTTAACCACTGTGGATAGTATTGCCGGTATGTTTGCTCAATCTTATAGAATTGATTACTCGGGCGACACGTTGCCACGGGCAAACGCTTGGTTTACCGAAGATTTAGCTCCTCAAAATGCATATTGGTATACACCCTACTCTTCCGTTGCTGGTTTTCCTCTAGTTTATGATGCTGAACGTTATGGCGTTATGATGCATGTTGTAGCAAGCAAAATCGACAAGCGAGAGGTTCTAGAAAGTGAATTCGAGCGTGACCCAGCATTAAAAGAGGTTACGTTTGAACAATACGAATCAGAGGTTCAAGAACTCTTTGATGTATTGATGAATTAATTTCCTACTGAATCACCAATTTTTGATAGAAGGTATTTTCTCCTGAAATAACCTGAACAATGTAGGTTCCTTTATCCCAATTTTCCAAAGAAATTTCCGTCAAATTAGTTGTTGGTTTAATTGTCTTAATCAGTTGACCGCGCACATTATATAGCACTATTGAACATGTCGCCAACTCGCTTCCGGCAATGGTTCCCAGATCGACAGCAACCAAATTTTGTGCAGGATTGGGATAAACACTAAACTGATCTGTTAAATTCAATGAGGGCAACCCAATACTTGAAGTTGGGGCTGATTCATAGAGAGCAACACCTCCTCGTCTATTCCCTAACACCAATTCTAAACGATTATCTCCATTCAAATTTGCAACTGCAGGCGCAGCATAAGTTCCAATTAAAATATCATCCACAATTGAGTCGACCAAATGAAAAGTACCATCCATATTCGCTTCAATGTCATCAAAATAATAAACAAAACCACGTTTACACCCAACCAATAGTTGGTATTCGCCATCTAGATCAATAAATTGCGTTACGGCATGACCTTGAGAGGTGCCTGGATCTGCTACATTAATATTCCCCAGATTTGAGGTGACAAATTCGAAATTATACGTGCCTACACCGGTATTTTCAAAATACTGAAGTTTACCCGTTCTTCTGCCAATCACCAAATCTTGATCCCCATCTCGATCCAAATCTACTAAATTGGGATAAGCATAGGTGCCCTCAAAAATTAAACCTCCTTCACTGTTCAACAAAGTTGTGAAGGTGTTAAAAATAGCTGGATTACCTGCTCCACCGGTATTTTCGAGATAATAACAATAACCTTCATATTCACCTAAAATCATGTCTTCATCACCATCACCATCCAAATCACCAAAAGCGGGGTAAAAAACTAATGACTCCCCTATTCCTTTAGTCGAAAGATCTTGATAATCATCTGTCACAAATTCATAAACAGGCACCGTTGCCGTTCCAATATTTTCATAATATGCAATTTTACAAAGCTGATTCCCTGAAAGAGCATCATAATGACCTTGACTGCTCACCAAGAGATCCAACAATCCGTCTCCATTATGATCGAAGAAAACAGGTAATGACGAGGTTCCATTTTCAATCATCTCACCCTGAAGAAAATCCTTTTGTTGAAAAATAAAATGTGGAAGCGTCTCTGTGCCCTCATTTAAATAAAGCCAAACACCTAATCTGTTTTCAGAACCAACCTTTGAGTTCGGAGCTACTATTAAATCGCGAATACCGTCATTATTAATGTCGAGATGATAGGCCGCAGGAAAAATCGGAAGATCAACCGGTAAAGATTCAGAAGGAAAAGCATTGTCTTGCAAATACATTCCAGAATTTGAATTCACTTCTGTACCTGAATTTAGAAGCATGGTAAGGTTATTATAAGAAATGTCACCAAGTACAAGATCTAACACTCCCGAATCATCTAAATCTAAAGCAAGTACAGATGATCCTGCATGACGATCGTCATGATCGATTGGATGGGTTGGCATTTCATCTCCCAAATCAATATCACGACAAGGATAAACCAAGGTATCCCATAGTGTTACATCATTGGATGCCGCGTCTTCACGAAATCGACCCCAGCAAATATTTTTCGTTTCAAAAACTAAGGAATCACAAGTTCCATAGGTTTCGACACTCAAGTTTTTGTGATATTCAACCGCTGTACCTAAAACACCAAAACCGAGAACGTCCAGATCTCCATCTCCATCCAAGTCTACAATAGCGGGAATATCAGGAGAACTCAAATACATATAAGTTAAACTACCGTATATTGTCGTTCTAAGCAACGGATTGACCAATGTAAATTCATTTCCTGTTCCTGCTGAACCCGTATTTAAGAACACGCGAGCTCCGCCAAGGGCATAGGTAAAAATATCCTGTTTACCGTCACAATTATAATCCACGAGTAAAGCCCAATCATGCAAATCTTCAGGGAAATCACTCTCATATTCTGGTGCATAAACAAAATTAATTTCACCCACGCCTCCCATTTGTAAAAAAGTGAGTACCTTATTACAGGTACGATCGAACACGAAAAGATCCTGTACGCCATCAAAATTTAAATCAATGTTAGAAAACTGACAATAATCCATACCACCAGCCCATGCGTAGGTCTGAATATCTCCATCCTTAAACGCATCAATCTCCATTGTGCGCTCAAATCCAAATTGTCCGTACACCGCCGAAGAGAGTGTAAATACTAATAAATAAAAACTCTTTTTGATCATGATTTTATAATTCTACATTAACACCTTC
>JALQVX010000233.1 GCA_023263555.1 Crocinitomix sp. | reverse complement strand
ATGGTGGATTTCTGCATTCAGAACATTTCGTATTGGTTGATCGTGAAGGACATATTCGCGGACTTTATGTCGGTACAGACAATGATGAAGTGGATCGATTAGAACAAGACATTCGGAAATTAATTGCAAAAGAATATGGTGAATAATACAGAAGATTATCCGTACAACCCTACATTGGAAAAAAAGTATAAACCGCTCGTAATTATTTTAAGTATTGTCATTCCGGTGGTAGTAGCCGTATTATTCGGTATGCCTTCGGTAAAAGGATATGACACGAGTTTTCTCCCACCAATTTACGCGACGATTAATGGAATAACGGCTTTCTTATTGGTATTGGCCGTTATAAGTATTAAAAATGGCAACCGTAAACGTCACGAAACATTAATGAAATTGGCGATTCTTTGCTCACTTCTTTTTTTAGTCGGCTATGTAATTTATCATTTAACGTCCGACACAACGCGTTATTTGAGTGACGGCTTTGATAGATACATCTATTTAATCATCCTATTTTCACATATTCTTTTAAGTATAGCAGTGATTCCCTTAGTTATGATTACGTACCTCAGAGGATGGGCAGGGAATATTGAAGGACATAGAAAGCTGGCAAAAATAACATTCCCAATATGGCTTTATGTAGCCATAAGTGGAGTCGTTGTTTATCTTATGATTAGTCCTTTTTACGGACTTCAAGGTTAATTTCCCTTCATATCTTTACAGATATCATATTTGAAAGGTTTAAATGTGAGCATTACCCCATAAAAGGAATACCAGTCCTTATTATTTGGGTTCCCCCTATTCATTCCATATGAACTCTCGAGACTTCTATTAGAAAGCGTTGCTGCCAACGGACCATTTTCAGTCCCTAAAACAGCAGTGTTAACGTAGGACCTGGATACGTCGTCTAAATAATCAGTGAACGTTTTCCGGATACCATATTCAAACGACAAAGCTACACCCTTCTTTAGATTCATCTTTATACCAATTCCGAGCGGAATTGTTATTTGATTTAAACTATAGTTCCGTTTGGTTGAAAGAGATGTCCCTTGCCCTTCCGTCCCTAATGGTTGCAGCGCAATCTCATTTCCATTATACGTAGTCGTTGGATTCATGCGCATATAGGCCACTTGGTAAAAAAAATAAGGACTGATTGGATATTTCATATCCGTAATACGATATTTAAAGAGATCAATCTCGTAACCAATCGCCAACTCAAAAATATCAGACTGAAAATTCAAATTGCGATTGACTAAGGCAGCTGTTTTTGCATCCGCGTCATTTCCATAAACAGATCCATAGAACGCGGTTACTCTGAGGGAATGGCGCGTTGAAAGATTATAGCGATAGACTAAACCAAATGCTGCATTACTATTCGTGAAATGCTCGTGATGATTAAGGTCCCCTAAATAGTAAGAACCTCCACCATAAAACCCGACCTCTGTTGCCGTTTTATAGGTTTGACCAAACCCTAATTGGAACGAGGAGATTAAACCAACCACTACAAGCCATAACTTCATTCGCATATCCACGTATATTATTTAACGTCCTTAGCTATAACGCGTTTAGCTTAAAGTTATTATGTACGAGAACTAGTAAAATGGAGATTTTGCGAGTGGAAATTACATCAACGCCAGCCACGCATATCACAGATATCACGCTTAAATGGTTTAACTGTGATCATTATACCATAAAACGAATACCAATCTTTGGCTTTAGAATTGCCACGATTCGATCCCGTAACACTACCATAAGTTGTAATGCTTCGATTAGACAAGTCAGCGGCTAATGGGCCGTTTGCCGCACGTAAATAATCAGGATCAATATATTTACCCGAAACATCATCAAAATAGTCACTGAACGTTTTTCGAATTCCGTACTCGAACGACATGGCTACACGGGGCCTTAAATTAAATTTCAAACCAATACCCAACGGTACAGTGAACTGATTTAACGAATATCGATTCTTTTTGGTCCCGATCAAACCTGTCCCTTGTCCTTCTGTTCCAAGCGGTTGCAATGCTACCTCATTTCCATTATAATTGGTTTTAGGATTGATTCGAGCATAAGCAAATTGATAGAAAAAATAGGGTGTAATGGGATATTTCATGTCCGTAATCCTGTATTTAAACATGTCAATTTCCATTCCAAAAGCCAATTCAAATAATTTTGAATTAAAACTCAAATTTCTATTGACGCGATAGTCATTTTTACTGTCCGAATCATACCCTTGAATTTCACCGTAGGTCGCATTAAACCTCAACGAATAACGGGTAGTAAGATTGTAACGAAAGATAAGACCATAGGCCAACTTACTGTCTACAAAATGGCGATTAGTATTTAAATCACCCAAATAATAAGATCCGCCCCCAAACACACCAATTTCCGCAGCAGATTTAAACCCTTGCGACCACGTTGACGTGGCGCAAAAAATTCCGATAAGGCACACAAACGTTCGATACACAATTTTAGAATTTCGGGATAAATACTTGGCCCTTTATGAAACGATAATGAATAGAAAAAAGGCCAAACATGTAAGCATCATTATAACGTGGGTTACCACGTTGCAGGTAATTATTACGCCCATCCGAATATTGAATTACACCATTCAGATTAGGATCAATCGATCGATCAGAAAGAATCGCTGCCGTCTCGCCATAATTGGCGGCAATTTCAGAAGGCAAATAATAAGATGTTGAAACATCATCAATATAATCAGAAAGTGTATAACGCAAACTCAATTCAAAACTAACGGCTAATTGTTTATCGATTTGATATTTCACTCCTGCTCCAATTGGAAAAGTGAGGGTATAGCGGCGATATTTATCAGGACGACCAGCTAAACCTTGACCTTCTGTCCCTAGAGGCTGTAAAGCAACCCAATCACCATTTAATTTTGTTTTAGGATTGAAAAAAGCAACACCAATACCCGTATAAAAATAAGGTGTAAGAGAAAATGCTTTATTTCTCCTAATTCCATTTATTTTATATCTCGAATAAATCTTGTCCGCATTTGGATAATATTCAATATAGGAAGCTATTTCTCCCAAGTTGGAACGAAAACTCAGATTTCGATTATTACGCACTTCATTTTTTGTTATGGCATCATCCCCACTTAACAAACTCCATATAACCGTTGACTTTAGGAAAAAATAAGGATTTAACATCAATTTGTACCCCCCGGAAAGAGTAGGGCGCGTCATCTGAAATTTTAGATCTTTGATACCATGCGTACCAATTCCTCTTGCCCCACCTAAATCACCTAAAAAATTAGAAGCACCTACACCAAAACTAAATTCATGACTCAACGATTTCCATGCTTGGGCTGAACCCGTTACGCTGCAAAAAAATAAAAATATAACTATAAAAAATAGTCTCATTTGGCTATGTACGAAATATACAATCAATGTGTTTTCAAATAAAGGTATAAAAATATGAAATAATTCGATACATTCTTATTGATTACGTGCATTATACTGTTGTAAACAGCTTTGTAATATAGATGAATTCTTCAACAGATAAAGATTCAGGACGACGTGCAAAGAGTTTTTCGTGTAGCGTATGATCAATTTGTCTTTCAATAAGCATTGCTTTCAATGAATTACGTAATGTTTTACGCCGTTGATTAAAGGCCATTTTAATTATCTGTTTAAACAACACTTCATCACAATCTAATTGTTTAACCGTGTTTCGTTTGAGACGAATCACACCTGAATCCACTTTAGGTACCGGTGTAAAAACTTCGGGTGGAACGGTAAAAAGGTATTCGATATCATAATAGGCTTGCAAAAGCACGCTTGTGATACCATATTTTTTGGACCCCGGAGGTTCTGCAATTCGCTCGGCAACTTCTTTTTGAAACATCCCCACAATTAGAGGAATTTGATCGCGATAATCGAGTACGGTAAATAAAATTTGCGTTGAAATATTGTACGGAAAATTACCTGCTATCGCGAATGGTTCTTTACCCATAATTGCTTTTAAGTCGGTATTTAAAAAATCATTCTCATGAATTTTACCGTCGAGTTTTTCAAAATATTCTTTCAAATACACTACAGATTCCGTGTCAATCTCCATGACATGCGTTTCAAACTGATCCGATTGAAGTAAATCAGCTGTAAGCGCACCCATACCAGGACCAATTTCGAGGACCTTTTTAAAATCGAAACCTGAATCTTCCATTGCCTTAGCGATTCGCTGACAAACCGTCTTATCATTTAGAAAATGTTGACCGAGGTGTTTTTTTGCTTTAACTGTCATGAAGTAAAGTGCTTGTGCACATGTAATAAAGTTCTGAATGCGACCGTTTTTGTTCCAAACTTCTTTGTGTGATCCTCCTGTAATTGAGGGGCAAATTGCGCTTGATATTGATTATACATCTCCATGTTCACGCAGAGGTATTGCACCGCATACGTCTTACCCCCTTCTTCATGTGCGAGTACTTTTGAAATGCGAGATTCGAGGAAAGAACCCGTCTTCATGACATCAGGAATATGTACATCCTGCATCCATTCAAGCCACTCGTGATGAACATCCTCATCAACTGATACTGTGACATTATATATAACCTGCATAATTCGAATTATTTAATGTTAAGAAACCGATCGGCTCATTAATTATAATTAGCTGTGATAGACCTAAATTTTTCTCGTGATTCGGCGGTGTATAGAGATCCACCAAAATCGAAAAGAATTTTACGGTAATATTCTGCAGCCTTTTGCGGATTTTCTAGGCGATACTCGTAGATTTCAGCTAAACGAAACGCCGCATCATCCCCTAAAATATCATGCGAATACGACTCAAGTACGACTGTATAAAACTCAATTGCTAGATCCCATTTTTGAAGGCCTTCATAAATTTCAGCTTTTTTGAACAAGACTTCATCAACCATACTGTGAAAGGGGAATCTTTTCTCGAGAGAGTCCAACATAACGATTGCTTCGGAGTATTTATGCTGCGCCAACAACAAATCAGCATTGGCATACATCTGCACAGGAGCTTGAGTGGTATCAATCCCCAAATTATCCTGAATCAACAAGGATAATTGCATAGCATTATTGGCAATCAATTTACTTGTAGAAGCTTTTAAAACATCCAATTGTGCTTTGGCGTATTCAAATTCGCCATCATAATAAAAGACCTGTGCATTTTTAAATTTTGCTTCATGCCCAATCACATCCTCACTAAATTCCTTTTCAACCTGCATATACAGTAAAGAAGCTTCCCAAATATCACCTTTGACAACATAAATATCACCTTTTAATATCTTCATTTCAGCCAATTCATGTTTGCTCAGTGGTAAAGCTATAATTTCATTCACCAGGACCATTGCTTTATCACTATCATCCAAATAAAACGCATAAATCTTCACGAGCTGACGCATAGTTCCAATGCTTTTCTTTGATCTCCCCATAGCACTCAGTGCAGATTCGAAATCCAAGGCAACAGCAACAATTTGATCTTTCGTAAAAGACTTTTTGAGTGTTAATTGCTCAAACTGGACGCCTAATTTATTTTCGACAGCTGTGTGATAATAAGGATTTGATTGACCAAAACCAATGACATAATCATAGGCCTTAACCGCATCTGAATACGCCCGATTCGCATAACTAACACTTGCAATCTCCATCACCCTTCGTCCGCTTTCATTGTTTTTTTTATCGAGCGCCTTCGCCTGCATCACGGCTCCAGCAAATTCTTTCTTTTGCAGATAATACCAAATAAACATTTCATTGTAGACCGTTTGATCCGGGTTTTTCTGAACTTTAAGGAGAATTTCTTGTCTCAACAGTTCTACCCGTTCAATATCCGATTCAAAATCAATCGCACGCGATAAATAGGTTTGGACTGTTCGGATATAAGTCGGACTATAATCGAGCAAATTCAAGTATTCAGCGATCATATCCGCAGGACGATTGAGCACAGAATAAAGGGCCGCTAATTCGAGTTGAAAACCATATCCTTTACGCAAAATTTTCCGTCCTTTCAAATAGGTCTCTAAGGCATAGTCGTACATAGCGCGACTCTGAAAGGCGTCACCCAAAGCGTCCACCCTACTTTGAATCGGTTGTAGATCGTCAATTAATTTCTGATAAATTTGAGTGGCTTCATCAAGGCGCTCAGTCTCTTCATAAACCGCTGCTAATTTGAAATAATTTTCAACCGTATACGGGTCTTTCTTTAAGCGTTTCTCAACTAATTTTTCGCAATCATCAAATTTCTGTTGATAGAAAAGACAATAATAATAGCGGTCAAAATACAATTGGGCGTCATACTTGTTATAGGACTTCTCATAATAAATCTCGGCTTTCTCAAACTCCCCTTTCCCATAATAATGCCCTCCTAATTTGGTGTCATTATCTTGCGGTTGCGCATAAGCATCCGAACCCGCTAATAAAAGCAGAAACACCAAAAACGGCCATCCATATTTACTCCACAACTTCACTTTTTTCTTTCAAATCTTCAATAAAAGCGTCTACTTTTGGAACCACATCATAAAAGCGACGCGTTTCTTCCTCTTGTGTTGAATAAAAATTAGAGAACACTTCATCAACCTTTGCAAGTGCTTCTTTTTCAATATCAATGTATTCTCGAATTTGTTCATCACTAAACAAACCTGCCAAAATATCACCTTTCAAATCGATCAACTGATGTTTAATGGCATTTAGTTCATCCCCAATGGACGTTTCGAACCCACCGACATCAGCCAATGTTTTACGAATCATCTTCGAATCATTCATAAGACGACCAAATTGCTCATTTAGTGTGTCTGGTTGATACAATTCTTTTATGAGTGCTTCATTTTCCTTAACGTGTTCTACCATTAAGTTGAGACTATCAAAATCTATTCCATCAAATTTTGTTTCCAAACTATCAATTCGAGAGAGGTATGATTCTATTTCATCCAACTCCGTTTTGTATTGACTTGCAGGATCACAAGAGGTGATTGAAAACAA
>JALQVX010000222.1 GCA_023263555.1 Crocinitomix sp. | reverse complement strand
CTATAATTGAGGAAGGATTGCGCTCAAAATATATCCTTGAGAACCGTTGGAATAATATTATTTCTGGTGGTGCAACATCTGTGTATCATACCCAATTAAAGGACAATTTAGATTTGAATAGCGGTATTTTTGTTCAAATGCAACGCAATCACTACTACAATACGATTGAAGATTTATTGGGTGGTGATTTCTGGGTTGATGTGAATCAATTTGCGGAGCAAGACTTTATTGATCCAAATGCGGCTCAAAGTGATTTACAAAATCCCAACCGCGTCGTAAAAAAAGGAGACGTTTACAATAACAATTATTATATTTTCAATTTAAATGCAACGGCTTTCGGTCAATTAACCTACACAGGAAAAAAGATTGATGCTTATTTTGCTGTTGAATTATCAGAAGAGCAATTTTACAGGGAAGGTTTATTTCAAACAGGTTTATTCCCTGATAACTCACTTGGTAAATCAGAGAAGAAAAACTTTTTCAATTATTCAGCAAAAGGTGGGGCGACCTACAAAATTTCAGGGCGTCAATATTTCACGTTAAATGGTGCGTATCTGACAGAAGCCCCGACTTCACGGAATGCCTTCATTTCTCCTCGTACAAGAAATGTTTCTGTAGATGATATGGTTAACGAGACAATCTACACAGGAGACATTAACTATATTCTTCGCTTCCCAAAATTAAAAATGCGGTTAACAGGTTATTATACGCAACGCAATAATGCTCTATGGTCGCGTAGTTTTTATCACGACGAGTACAACTCATTTGTAAACTATGTAATGAAAGATGTGAATTATCTTCACCGCGGTGTTGAATTCGGTTTAGACGGAACGATTTACGGAGGACTTTCAGGGAATATTGTTGTCGCTACGGGTCAACACCTCTACAATTCACGCCCGACTGCATCAATCTATGTAGACAATTCAGCCGAGCTTTTAGCAGAAAATAAAACGGTCTATATTCAAAACTATAAAATTGGCGGAATGCCACAAAGTGCTGCATCAGTTGGGTTAAAATACAGTGGTAAAAAGTATTGGTTTGCGGGTGTTAATTTCAACTACTTTGCAGATATCTACCTTGATCCAAATCCAGATCGAAGAACAGCTGAGGCTGTTGCCAATTTTGTTGAATCGGATCCGCAATTCCTTCAAACAATTGATCAAACAAAATTGGACAATGGGTATGCACTAAACTTATTCGCTGGAAAATCATTCAAAATCTCCAACTACTTTTTAAATATCAACGTTAACATTAATAACATCACAAACAATAGAGATTTTATAACAGGAGGGTTCGAACAATTGAGATTTGATTCACAAAAGATCGATAAATTCCCACCAAAATTAGGCTATATGTACGGTTTAAATTATTTCATTTCAGCAACATTACGCTTTTAATCAGGAACTATGAAAAAGAACATTCAACTTGGAATCTTTGGTTTACTAAGTATCCTCATTATCATAGGATGTAAAAAAGAACCTGATTCTCCGCCAATCACTAAATTAGAAGACAATGCTATCCTAACAATTGACAGTTTGCGCAATTGGCAAATGTCTGTAGGCGGTCCAATCCTTATCGAAGAAGAACTTTCTGTTTTTGGTTATATTGTGATGGACGAATCAAATGGCAATGTTTATAAAAACCTCTACCTTCAAGATGAGAGCGCAGCGATAAATGTTCGATTCACAGCGAGTACCGATTTGATTGTTGGTGATTATGTGCGCATTTCATTGAAAGGGGCAACATTAAACGAATTTGCTGGTGTTATTCAACTAGATGGTATTGATGAAACGAAAAGCGCTGTCGTACAATCGAAAGACAATACAATCGAACCAATCGTTCTCACGATTGATCAAATCGACTTGTCAATTCATGAATCGAAATTGATTAAATTAGAAAATGTTCAGTTTAAAATTTCTGAATTGAACAAAACCTATGCTGATGCGATTAACCAAAGTTCTCAAAACCGCTACTTTGAGGATTTTGAGGGCAACACACTATATATCAGAACGAGCGGTTTCGCCGATTTTGCTGGCGACAGTTTACCCAAAGGGAGTGGATCAATGATTTGTATTGTAAGCGAATACAATGGTGACTTACAACTTATTTTACGTTCGCCTGAAGAGGTTAATATGGAAGCTCCTCGTGGACCGGGAGAATTTTTAACCAAAGATTTTGATGATAGCGATTTATTATCAGGAGGATGGAGCGTTGCACAAGTTACAGGAGCCTTTACATGGGAGATTGGTACATTAGGAAGTTGGGTTGACAAGCCATACGCTGTAATTTCGAATTATGATGGCACAAACCATGCTACAGAAAGTTGGTTGATATCACCAAGTATGAATTTGTCTAGTTCGGCTAGTGCAACCTTATCGTTTGATAATGCATGCAATTACGGCGGGGATATTCTAAAGGTGCTCATCTCTACTGATTATACGGGTACAGGAGATCCAAATGCAGCAACGTGGACCGAGCTTTCTGCAACATGGTCGACAGGAACGTTTGACTTTGTGAATTCGGGTATAATTGACTTGAACGCCTTTTTAGCAGCTAATGTGCATTTAGCCTTCAAATATACTGGATCAGATGCTTCAGGACGTACGTGGGAAATTGACAATATTATCATTAATGGTTAAGCAGATGTTTAGAAATAGAAAATTAAGCGCTCTCGTTGTTTTAAGTCTTCTCTTTCTTGCCGGTTCGTGCAAGAAGGAATACGACGTTCCACCTTTAACAGAAATTCCAGAAACACCAACTATGACCATTGCTGAATTGAGAGCTTGGCAGGCAGGTACAGGAGGAATTATTTCGATAGACGAAGAATTATCAGTTTATGGAACGATTACCATGGATGAAACAGACGGTAATATCTACAAAAACGTTTATTTACAAGATGCTTCCGGAGCAGTAAATGTACGTTTATTGAATGGAGGTGGATTATATGAAGGTGATTCAGTTCGCATTTATCTAAAAGGAACAATCCTAAATAAATACAATGGTGTTCTTCAAATTGATTCGGTAGATGTTGATCAAAATGTGATTAAACAAGAGACCAATGTAGGACTTGCTCCTAATCTCGTCACAATTGATATGATTACCTCTTTGATGGAATCTCAACTGATTCGCTTGGAGAATGTTCAATTTATTAAACCGCAGTTGGGTGGTACTTTTGCAGATGGCGAAAACCTTGTATCATTGGATCGTATTTTGGAAGATGCAGATGGCAATACCGTGAAAGTGCGCACAAGTGGTTACGCCGCTTTTGCAGATGAGCAACTGCCTTCAGGTTCGGGAAGTTTGGTTTGTATCGTGAATCACTTTAATGGTGAAGTGCAATTATTGATTCGTTCATATGATGAAATCAACTTTAACGAAGCGCGTTTCCCAGGACTTTTAATGACCAAAGATTTTGATGATGGCGATATTTATTCGGACGGTTGGATGACCTATAATGTCTTAGGTGACGTTCCTTGGTCAACAAGCAGTGCAGGTGGTGCACCAAATGATTATGCGGTGATTAAGAATTATATCGACGGTGCATTTATGGCTTGTGAAACTTGGCTTATTTCACCTTCAATTGATTTAACTGCAGGTGAAAGTCCAACCTTGAGTTTTGACAATGCTTATAACTATGTAGGTCCAACGCTACAACTTATGATCTCAACAGATTATGATGGCGCGAGCAATCCTGCAGAGCAAGGAACATGGACTGCTGTGGCATTCACAAAGTCAGATCTTGGTGGTTTTGTTTGGGTGAATTCAGGTGCAATACCTTTAGGCGCATTTATTGGCACAAATGTACATATCGCATTTAAATACACAGGAACAGCTTCGTCTGGAAGCACATGGGAAGTAGAAAACATTGCCGTACGCGGCTAAAATTTTAAATAAAAACAAAAACGATAGATTATGAATAAATTATACACATTAATTATTGGACTAACGGTCGGAGCAGCAAGCTTTGGCCAGGTAGTAGTTGAGAGTGATTTAAGTTCTTGGACAGCAGGATTACCAGATGGTTGGATGGGCAGTAAATCGTCTATCGCTCCCGGTGACGTTGCAGAGCAAACGTTTGGAGCAATGCACGGAACGTCAATGGCCCAATTGTTTAATCCAACCACAAGTCACAAGCGTTTCACAACGCAAGATGTTGCCGTAACAGGCGGTGAAACCTACGAAGTGAAGATTTGGATGACGGGAACACCTGGATCTGAGTTGAGAACGGGGTTCTATGATGCAACAAACGATTCTTACAATACATACGGTGCTTATTTCGACGTTTTTGCGGAAACTGGTGGTGATATCACTATGCTTTCTCAAACGGTTGTGGTAGCTCCAACTTGTACAAATGGTCAATTCATATTGTCACTAAGAAATACAGATGACGTGGTTGGAATTGTGATTGATTCGGTTTCAATTGCTGTAACTGCGCCGGTAGTTGCAGAAGAAGTTTCAATCTACGACATTCAGTATTCAACAACAGCGCCATATATTTCAGATTATGCAGACATGGTTGTTGCAACCTCTGGAATTGTAACGGGTGTATTTATGACTGGCGCCGATACGGATCGTTTTTTCATTCAAGACGGAGATGGCGCTTGGAATGGAATTTATGTCTATGAAAATGGTACACCTCTTTCATTGGGAGATAGCGTAACCGTAACAGGAACAGTCGTTGAATTTTTTGAATTAACAGAAATCAATGCGGTAACGAGTATTGTTGTTCACAGTTCAGATAATGCACTACCTACTCCAGTTGAAATCATGACAAGTGAAGCTTCGAACGAAGAATACGAAGGTGTGCTCGTAAAGGTAATGGATGCGGCGTGTACAAATGATGATGCTGGATTTGGTCAATTTGAAGTAAATGACGGATCAGGTGCTCGTTTAATTGATGATGAAATGTTTGCTTATTCGCCAGTTATAGGAAACTATTATGCGATTACTGGGGTTACTTTCTTATCCTTTGGAGATGTGAAAATTTATCCAAGAATGATCGAAGATATTGAAGTAACAGGTTACGCGGGAATCGAAGAGAATGCAAGTGCAATTAGCCTCTACCCTAACCCGGCTAATACATTTGTTAAAATTACAGCAGCTGCTGATGCAACGATTGTCATTTATTCTATGACTGGAGAAGTTGTTTATTCAGCAAACGGAAATGTGAATATGGTTGATGTTTCTGAATTCGCTACGGGTGTTTACCAGGTCATGATTTCGACAGCAACTGCTACAGCAACAGAAAGATTGATTGTTCAATAAATCAAGTAGATAAAATTAAAAAAGGAGGCTCAAATGAGTCTCCTTTTTTTTTGAACGTAACCCTTTATTTAATGACCTTAATTAAGGTGGTTTGTTCACCTTCTAATTGGAGCTCAACAAAATAAACTCCAGAAGAATGACGCATCAATACAGAAAAAACGATCCTGCATCATTTATATACACTTCAAAAAAGGAGAAAAAATAAAAAGTGAGTTTGGACGCGACGTTCTTATTCCGCGTCGAGTTCAGATCGAATTCGCTGACTCAATTGACGATTATACGTCTCTTTTAGCCAATTTAAATAGCTGTCAGTGGCTTTTGTAATACATTTTGTGTAATGCTTCAATCGGCGCTCGATATCATCCTGAAGGTCTTCTAACAACATTAAACCGTCATACATATCTTCGGAATTCTCGGCAACGACTTCGAAATGGTTTTCAAGCGAAATATCGACAGCATCTTTTCCTTTCTTCCCGGATCCGATACATTCGTCGTACACTTGCTTCATGGAGAACTCTTCCAATTTTTCTGGCGACTTTAATTTATCCTTTAAATTGCGTGGCAATTCGTAACTCGCTTCGAACATCATGTCATCCTCTTCACTCAAACGAGCTTCCAAGAAACGATCCGGATAATTGAAGGCATCTTGCCAATCAATATATTCTTGCCAATAACCAAAACGGCGAACATTATTACCAAGGTCAATGACTTGGAACAAACTTTTATTTTCGAGCTTACGTGAACCACGGCCAATCATTTGGTGGTACAAGGTAAGTGATCTTGTGGCGCGATTGAGAATAATCGTTTCAACTGTAGGTTCATCAAAACCAGTCGTTAAAATTCCAACAGACGTAAGTACTGCTCCTGGGGTATCTTTAAACCACTGCAAAATTTCTTTTCGTTCAGTATCCCCAAAAGTACTATCCAGATGACGTACTTTATAATGATGCTTTTTGAACAACTCATAGACTGCCCGCGAAGATTCTATTCCACTGTTAAATATCAAGGTCTTACGGCCAACAGCAACCTCTTCATAAGCAAACAATAATTTTTCTTGCATGAAATAATTACTGTAAACCTTATCGGATGAACTCACTGTAAAATCTCCGTTTACACCAATTTTTAACCCGTGTAAATTTACATCATACGTATAGGTATCTGCATTTGACAAATAACCATTTTCAATCAATGATTTAATACTTTCACCAACAATTAACTTATCGTAATTATCTTTTAGAGGTAAGGTTTTATTTGAACTAAGTGGTGTAGCTGTTACCCCTAAGATGTTAATGTCTTGGAAATATTGGAAAATTTTTCGGAACGAGTTATTGTGCGCTTCATCTACAATGACGAGTCCAATCTTCTTAATAAATTCGCTATCATCTTGCAAACGATTGTTTAGTGTCTCTACCATAGCAGTAAACGAATCGAATTGATCTTGATCATCCAAATTCTTCACTAAACTATTCACGACTTTATTTTCAATACCCAAAGCGGTCAATTGCTTCGAAGTTTGCACACAAAGTTCAATTCTATGCGTAAGAATGAGGACTTTACGACTTGTTTTTTTGATGTATTCCTTCGCGATATTTGAAAAAATAACCGTTTTACCACCTCCAGTAGGAAGTTGAAAGAGGAGGTTAAAGTTTTCACCTTCCTCAAGCAACTCCTTAACTATCTGATTTACAATCTTTTTTTGAAATGGATAGAGTTCTTTTTTCTTGAAGAGGCTTTGATCAATCATATCGGTTTCTCGCTATTTGAGCGGTGCAAAAATAGTACCTTTATCTTGAATAAAAAAATATACGGACATCTAATCTTGAAAACTCGTGAATTATTGATTTTACGAACTTTCTAAACAATTCCATTCAAAAAAAAATCAATCGTGTTATCTTTGTAAAATTAGAAAAGACAAAACCATTAAAATGAGCGAAATAGAACGAGTAAAATGTTTGATTATTGGATCAGGTCCTGCAGGGTACACCGCTGCGATTTATGCAGCGCGTGCAAATATGGCTCCCGTATTGTACGAGGGTATGCAACCAGGTGGACAATTAACTACCACAAATGAAGTGGAGAATTTTCCGGGTTATCCAGAAGGTGTAACAGGACCAGAAATGATGGTTCAACTTCGCGCTCAAGCAGAACGTTTTAATACTGACGTGCGCTCAGGTTGGGTCACTAAGGTCGACTTTTCAGGTCCTATTCATAAAGTTTGGGTAGATGAAACGAAAGAGATTCATGCCGAAACGGTGATCATTTCAACCGGTGCTTCTGCTAAATATTTAGGTTTAGAATCGGAACAACATTATTTAAAAATCGGTGGCGGCGTTTCAGCTTGTGCGGTTTGTGATGGATTCTTTTACAGAGGTCAAGAAACGATTATTGTTGGTGCAGGTGATTCAGCTTGTGAGGAAGCGCATTATCTCTCTAAATTGTGTACGAAAGTGACCATGTTAGTTCGTAAAGACGAATTTAGAGCCTCTAAAATTATGGCTGATCGTGTTAAAAAAACAGAAAATATTGAAATCCTATTCAATACAGATACGGTAGAAGTGTTAGGTGATGCCCATGGCGTAACGGGAGCGAAAGTTAGAAATAATGTTACGAACGAAGAGCAAATTATACCTGCAACAGGATTTTTTGTCGCGATCGGTCATAAACCAAATACTGATATTTTCAAAGATTGGTTAGAGTTGGACGAAACAGGATATATCATTAATAAACCAGGCACTTCTAAAACGAATATTCCTGGCGTTTTTGTTTCTGGTGATGCTGCTGATCATGTATACCGTCAAGCGATTACTGCAGCCGGAACGGGTTGCATGGCAGCTTTAGATGCTGAGCGCTATTTGGCTTCTTTGGAGGGATAGTGATTGGTGACTGGTGATTAGAAATTAGTGATTGGTGATTAGCTTTTTAGGCAGAAGGCAGAAGTGATTGGTGATTAGAAAATAGAGATTAGTGACTAGAAATTAGGCAATAGGCATTGAGCAATTTGGCAGTAGATTCGTGATTAGAGAAAAGTCTAAAAAAGTGTGACCGCGTTAAATGAGCAATAAATCAGGCCTTAAAATGCGGCTATCTTTTTGACAAGGTCATGTCAAATGGCAATCTGTTGAGGATGGATCTACCTAATGTGAGTTCGTCCGTATAATGCAATTCTGTTCCGACAGCGACACCCCGAGAGAGGGTTGTGATTTTAAGTTCAAAATCGGCGAGTTTGCGATAGAGGTAAAAATTAGTTGTATCCCCTTCCATGGATGCATTTAACGCCAATACGACTTCGGTGACCGTTCCGGCTTGAACGCGTTGCACCAGCGATTCGATATTCAAATCGTGCGGACCAATTCCTTCCATTGGGGAAATAACGCCGCCAAGCACATGATAAAGACCAAAAAACTGCTCTGTACCTTCGATAGCCATGATATCTCTAATATCCTCGACAACACAGATAAGATCTTGCTTGCGGGAGGGAATGACACAAATTGAACAGAGGTCGTCTTCCGCAATATTCCCGCAGCGACTACAAGAAGAAATTTTCTCGTGCATTTCTGCCAAGGCTTTCGAGAAGGATAGAATTTCTTCCTCATCACGTTTTAATAAATTTAACACTAGACGCAAAGCCGTTTTTTTTCCAATTCCCGGAAGGGTTGAAAAGTGTTCTACCAATTCTTCGAGATGTTTAGAAGGAATATTCATTGGAACAAATTTAATTCTTTTTCGTCAAAAGAGCAGCTATTCTGACGGAACTTATCAGCTCTGTTCTGTTTGTTTTTGTTTACTATTGTGTTGCGAATATTCAACAAGAAGTTCTATCTTTACTGCATGTATCAAGCTTCCCTCGAAAAATACACCTTAGATTTCAAACAGCCAAGTGGTACATCCCGTGGTGTTTTAACGCAAAAAAACTCATGGTTCATTCGCATTTGGAAAACCAATCAACCTGAAATAGTAGGAATTGGAGAAGCGTCAATCATTGAAAATTTGTCGCCAGAATGGAATGTTGCGTATACGCATTTTATTGAATCCGTCGTAGCAAATATTAACGCTTACGTCCAACAAGAGATCAAAGGACTAGCTAATTATCCGTCTATTTATTTTGCAATCGAAATGGCTTTGCGTGATCTTGAGCATGGCGGCAAGCAAGTCTATTACCCCTCGGCATTTACTTCAGATGAAGCACCAATTGGTATTAATGGATTGATTTGGATGGGAACCAAGGAGTTTTTACTTGAGCAAATCAACGCCAAAATAGCAACTGGGTTTACCTGCATAAAAATGAAAATTGGTGCCATTGATTTTGAAACTGAACTAGCGGTTCTTCATTTCATTCGGAGAAAATATCCCAAGGATCAAATTGAATTACGGGTGGATGCGAATGGTGCTTTCTCAACAAAAGACGCGCACGAACAATTGGAGCAATTGGCTGAATTTGATTTACATTCGATTGAGCAACCGATCAAAGCGGGACAGATTGAAGCAATGGCTAATCTTTGCGCCAACACTCCCCTACCGATTGCGTTGGATGAGGAGTTAATTGGTATTACGAATTATGACGAAAAGAAAGCCCTTTTAGAACGAATTAAGCCACAATACATCATTTTAAAACCGAGTTTATTAGGTGGATTCGAAGCATCAGATGAATGGATTGAAATTGCTGAAAATTTGAATATTAAGTGGTGGATTACTTCCGCTTTGGAAAGCAATATTGGCTTAAATGCCATTGCGCAATATACGTTTACGAAAAATAATCCTTTGCCGCAAGGTTTGGGTACAGGTCAGTTATACACCAACAATACTCCTTCCCCATTAACAATTGAAAAAGGGCAGCTCTATCTTAAAAAAACCGATTAATAAAATGGTGGAGGTTCTGGAAGAAGTTCTTCATTACCAAATTGAACGGTTAAATAGATGGCTGTTAACAACCCTTTTTTTCTTATTTTTAAACAATCAAAGAAATTTAAACGAACATGAAAAAAAACCGAATTCTCTTCATTTTTCTCCTTGCTTCTTTGCTTTTTTTCAACTGTACAGGTGCACAAAATGAAACGAATCTCGCAGCGAATATTGCTGAAGATAACAGTTTAGAAGTCACTTTGAGTAATGAATATGAAATCGCTGAAGATGAAAATTATGAACCTTATACAGCGATCACAAAAATCGTTCAGACCATAATTGATGGTAAAAAAGACGAAGTTGCCCAAGCGATTACCTATCCTTTAAAACGAGATGCTCCCCTACCTCCAATTAAAAATGCGGATGAATTTATGGCTCAATTCGACCTACTTTTTGACGCCAATTTAATGAAACGATTAGAGGAATTTATAGAGGCACCTGATTATATTGATTTGACCTACTCGAATGGCACAATTGGCATAATTGATGGATTTATTTGGTTTACAGAAAGCGGAAAGGATATAATTTCAATAAATTACAGCAGTAAGGCCGAGCAAGAAAAACGATCCGATCTCGATAAAAAAGTAAAAAATGCCATGCATCCAGCTGCGAGAAATTATACCTATTCGGTTTATATCGGAAAAACAGACGATTATCTATTTAGAATTGATGAGTTAGAGGATACAGATAAAGGATTGCGCTATACCCAATGGAGAGCGGATAAAACAATGGCGGATGAACCCGATTTTATGCTTTATTATGGACAACGTGAGAAAATGGGCTCTGCTGGTGGATATCAAACAACGTTTCACGGTAAAGATAGTATCAACTATCTTTTAGACCAAGTGTGGTTATGTGGGGAAGACGATTGTGGTGATTTTTTAATTATACAGAACGAAGAAGGAATTAATTATAAACAGCAAGTGTCACAAATTCTTGACCCATTTGAGGTGCTGCCCTAGTTGGTAACTTACTCAATAGCTTTAGCACATTTATCACATAAAACACCTGTACTTTTATCAATTGTTTTTATGGATTCATTCGCGTCATTCATCAAACACGATTGAGTTGGACAATGATGCAAACCTAAAACATGTCCAACCTCATGACAGGCAATACGATTCAGGCGAATAAAAAACGTTTTATCCGAAACGCCTTTGTGCAAACGATTGGAAGAAACCACACACGCAGATCCACCGACTTGACCGAGACCAAAAATACCGAAGTCATTATACATCCAGGTTGGCTCTTTAATTTCTCGCGTTCCTTCTTTGTATTTGGTGATTGAAATATCCTGATTGGTCAGTCCCACCACAATGGCAATTGAATCGGGTTTATGTTCAGCCGTCCATTGCAATAACGAATCGGCACGGTAACGGGGGTAACGAATTTCGGTATACGCCATTTTTGGAAGATCTAGCGTTGGAAGAATAATTACTTCTCTCTTATACATCTTTTCAATGGCGGATTTAACAGAATCCATTTCCGTTGATTTGACATTTCCATAGGGCTGAATACCCACAGTTGTTGGAAGAAATCCAATTTCCTGTCCTGTTTTTTTATACAAATTCGGAAAAAAAATGAAAATAGCCCCTAAAGCGAGTGCGAGAACAAAAATAATATGGGCAACCTTTCTCATATAATACTTGATTTATCTGCAACCGTGCTTAGAAAGCTTCATCCACTTCATCAAAATCCTCAAACTTCGTTTCCTTTGGAAAAGGAGGTTGAGATTCCATAGGCCAATTCACTAAATCTTTCCACTGAATCGTTTTATCAAGTGCATAAAAGTTCAACACCTTTTCAGTCTTCTTCACCGGTTGATTGTTCTTAAACACTTGAAAATGTTTAATGACACTCACGTAAACAGGTTCGTCGCAATCCCCGCAAAACGCATAAATAACTTCATGCTGTATAGGGTCATCCTTAACGGTTCTGCGCTGATTGGTAAAATCTCCCTCTGTTTGATGATCTATCATTTTAACCAATTCTTCTGCGCTATAATCTCGCGTATAAACCAAATGTCTTTTCAATTGATTGGTGATCGGAATATTGCATTTTTCGCAAAATAAAACATCCTTAAGCGCTGGTTTATAAGCCAACCGAATTGGTAAAAAAATCAGAAGCACAGCTTCCGCTATCCAAAATAGATAGAGATATGAAAAGACAAAATCCCAAGCACTGGAAAGTTGACCAAAATAGTAAGTAAATCTTCCAATAATCTTAAAAACAGAGAGATCAAAGTGAAGCGCTAGATAAAAACACCACGTGGATATGCACGCCAAGACAACGAGCACAGCGAAGAAGATTGTTCGAATTTTACCGCGTCGAATATTGGATTTTTGAATCATTAAATACCCCGTTCCAGAGATGAGTACGGAATAGATCAAGACGAATATGATTCTTAAGAAACCAGGTGTATAATACGATACGAGAGCATATAAATAGGCTATAAAAAATGTGATCAATAAGGCAAGTGGAAAAACAATTATTAGGCGTTTTACATCAACCTTTCCAGATTCAACATAATACCCCATTCCTATTTGTTCTCAACAGCTTGCAAGGTATTCATCATTAAAGAAGCAATCGTCATTGGTCCAACACCACCAGGAACAGGTGTGATATACGAACATTTTGGCGCTACTTCGTCAAATTTAACATCACCCAATAAACGGAAACCTGATTTTTTCGAAGCATCTTCCACACGTGTGATTCCTACATCCACAACGACTACCCCATCTTTTACCATTTCTCCCGTTAAGAATTCAGGCACACCCAACGCGACAATGATGATATCAGCCTTTTTGGTGTATTCAATCAAATTTTTCGTGCGCGAATGGGTCAAGGTAACGGTGCAATTCCCCACTTTTGTATTGCGTGCCATCAAGATGCTCATGGGTGATCCCACAATGTGACTCCGTCCAATTACAACACAATCTTTACCCGACGTCTCTATATTATAACGATCCAACAACTGAACAATGCCGTATGGAGTTGCAGGCAAAAAAGTAGGCAAACTCAACACCATACGCCCAAGATTTTCGGGATGAAATCCATCCACGTCCTTCGCAGGCGAAACAGCGAGAGTTACTTTATGCTCATCAATATGTTTTGGAAGAGGCAATTGAACGATAAAACCGTCAATCGCATCATCATTATTCAACTTTTCAATCTTTGCTAATAAATCATCCTCAGAAATATCTTCCGATAATTGCACCAAAGTAGATTCAAACCCTACCTTTTCGCAGGCCTTTACCTTTGCATTGACATAGGTTACGCTCGCTCCATTATTCCCAACGATAATCGCCGCTAAATGAGGTGTTTTTTTACCTTGTGCTTTTAATTCAGCAACTTTAATGGTGATTTCGTCTTTTATATCATTAGACGTTTTTTTTCCGTCGAGTAGAATCATAGGTTCAATTTTAAGGAGTTGATCAAATTTAGCAAAAAAAATGAGTTTCTAAAGCCATTCGACGATTTGGCCAAATTTAATGCGACAAAGTCTATTTCATAACTGCTTCAACCTCTTTCAAGGTCACTTCTCCCCCATCATTCCCCCAACTATTGAGAATATAATTCATCACATCTCTCACTTCCTCTTTCGTCAGTCCTTGTGAAGCCATTACACTATTGTACTTGACATCATTCACCGTAATTTCACCGCTCATACCATTTGCGGCAATACCAATTGCCCGATTCTTATCGGCTAGAAGGTAATCAGAACCGGCCAAAGGTGGAAAGGCTTCAACAACACCTTCTCCGTTTTTTTGATGACAAGCAATACAGTTGTTTTCATACACTTCTTCGCCAGCTGAATAGGGATTAGACGCTTGGGCTTCATCCGAAGAGGGATTGCTGCCACAGGCAAAGAAGATTGAAAGAAGAATGAAACTGCTAAGAATTTTCATGGTCATTTTTTGGGACAAATTTACTAAATCTCTACTGACCGACGTAATAGTAATCGTCCAAAATCATATAATAAGAGGTAGCAGGAATGGTATCATAATATTTTACTAATTCGTCCCAGGTAAAAGTTGGATATTTGTCGATATTGTAGGATTCACCGTTGAATGCCGCTTTTCCAAAAGACAGCAAATTGTCATCTAAATACCAATCACGTACTTTGGTCGCACGACTTTTTTTATTATCCACAAACCATTCCATTGAACCTGTTCCGTCTGCATTAATGATGATTTTATGATAATTGACTTCAGATGTATGATGGATCCAAATTCCTTCTAGCGCATCACTTGCTTCTAACAAAGGT
>JALQVX010000203.1 GCA_023263555.1 Crocinitomix sp. | reverse complement strand
ATATAGATTTTTTAACAGGATTATTTAAAATGTTTAATTTAACTGCATATTATGTAGATGACGTAGCTGACCCTGATTTTGGTAAAATATATGTTGATACTTTAGATAATTTTTATGCAGATAGAGTTAACAATCCGTCTGAAGGCAGTTACGATATAACAAAACATATTGATACATCTAACTTAACTATAGAAAGAGCTTTCGAATATAATCAAATAGATTTTAGTTATAAAGAACCAACGGACGAAAATAGAAACTAGTTTTTAAGGACTTTATCCACCGCCTTAGACATTTTAGCTAAAACTTCTTTCTTATTAAGCTTGTCGCTTCTAACTAAAATAGCATCTTTTACTTTGATTAATGGGCTGTTTTTTCTTTTCTTGTCTAAAGAAGTTCTAATTTTTAAAGATCTTTTAACTTCTTTTAATGGCACTGATTTTTTTAAATCTAACCATCTTCTATAAGCTGCAACCTCTAAACTGCATTTAAAATAAAACGCTAAATCATATTTTGGATTTTTAGCTAAAATTTTACTCGCAATATCACGCCCCTCAACGCAAATTCTATTATTGGCTCTTATAATCTTCATCTGTAATTGGTTCACAATTTCTCTAACCTTTTTATTCTTTGCTAATACAGCTACATGGTTAGAGATTTCCTCTGAATGGAGTTTTTGCTTTGCAATCGCTTTATAAGAGACAGTTTTAAATTTCTTTTTTAAATACGGAATTATATTTTTAGGCTTGTCTTTAATGATCAATGTGAATGCGCTTCCAAGTATTGAAGCTTTCGCAAGTGCAGATTCGATTTGTAATGGTGAATCGATTATTTTTTCTAGTACAGGTGCCCCAATTTTAGAATGGGAAACTGCTGATGTAGAAAATGATATTGCTTATTTTCCAATTGTAGAAGGAGAGCAATTGTATACGGTGGTTGGTACAGATGAAAACGGATGCCAAAATGAAGCTGCTGTTACGGTTAATATGGCCGCTCCTATTGTAGTGACGTATACGGTTACGGATGAAATCTTCGGATCAGACGCTTCAATCGATATTGAGGTAACAGGTGGTTTTGGAAGCTATGTATACGATTGGAATAATGACGAATTGGGCGATTATGATGATACACAAGATTTAGCTGACTTAGATGCAGGATCTTATATCGTAACGGTTCAGGATGAATTTGGATGTGAAGGTGTTGAAACCATTGAAATCAACAGTCAAGTCAGTCTTACTGAGCATTCAAATGTGAACGTTTCAGTTTATCCTAATCCAGGAAAGGATCAATTAACAATCAACCTTGCTGGCTCATTTGACTACTCGTTAGTGAATGTGAGTGGCGAAATCATTGCTTCAGGTAAAGGTTTCAATGCTGCAAAATTAGCCGTTGGTGATTTGGCAATGGGGATTTACTTCATTCAAATAAGTTCAACTGATGGAACGGTACAAACAGTAAAAATAACAAAGCTATAACCCAGCTCGATTAACCCAAATAACGTTAAGATTAAACTAAGATGCCGCTTTCGAAGGAAGGCGGCATTTTTTATGATCTATTGATGATGATAATGTTCGCCCGATCCTTTTGAAAAAGGGACATAAGGATAGGCCACTTTTTGAGCGGTATTTTCACCTTCCACAATGCGTATTTTTTGATTGATTTCAATATCTTGGAATGTTTGCACGCTTCCATTCTGCCAATAAACCTTCAGTTCTTTTATTAAGGATGCTTTTCCTAGTCCTATTTCAGCTTGTAAATTTGATGCTCCAAAGGATCCTCCTGAATTAAGCGTATGATAAATTTTTCGATTGTCCGACAAGGTCAATTCTAAACGTGATCCGATTCCATATCTGTTGGTGGTTATACCGTGCAGTTGAATAACAATCCAATTGTTATTAAATCCTGGGTTTTCGAATAAAATATTCGTGAAGCGATCTCCTTCATAAACACCGCCCATCACGGCATAAATATCTTGGTCTCCATCTCTGTCGATATCTGCAAAGGCAACGGCATGTCCTTTTTGAATATGACCAAATCCACCTGCTGATGTTACTTCTTCGAATCGTTTGCCATTTACATTTCTAAACATCCTATTTGGAACGATTGTGGTGTATTCTGGCGCTCCTGTTCCAATATAAAAATCAACGTAACCGTCATTGTCAAGATCTCCAAAATTTGCTCCCATTCCATACATGGTTTTCGAAATTCCATATGCTTCAGTCCGATCTGTAAAGGTTTCATCTCCGTTGTTGATGTACAAATGCGGTTTGTTTGTTGCGACTTCTCGTCCTTGTAATTCCAATGCAAAGTCGCCCGCTAAACTGTATAAATCGGTTAAATCATAGGCACAAACATAAATGTCTTGGAAACCATCATTATTCGCATCAAAAAACCAACACGGAAAACTGTGGAATGGTGCCGATACTCCTGCTTTTTCAGTAATATCTGTGAACTGACCATTTGTATTTTTAAACAATAAATTCGATCCTCTTACATCCGAAATGTATAAATCGGGCCAGCCATCATTGTTGATATCGCCCCAAGCAACGCCTTTCACAAAGCGAATGATAGATCCTAAGCCATATTGAGCGGCGACTTCGGAAAAGGTGCCATCTCCATTGTTTTGATACAATTCGCAAGGATGTTCAGCAACTTCACTCTCGTTTCCAATAAATAAATCTAAGAATCCATCTTTATTAAAATCGGCCCAAGCAGCTGTTTGTGTTGGGTGATAGGATAATAATCCGGCCGACCGTGTTACATCATTAAATGTACCATCTCCATTGTTTTTTAGGAGTGAATTCGGCTGTTTGCCATTTTCTCCAAACCAAGCCCCTCGTAAAACAAAGATGTCAAGGTCTCCATCATTGTCATAATCGGCATGTGTACAATTTAATCCTCCCGTTATTCCCGTTAAACCTGCTTTGGCTGTTGCGTACTCAAAATCTCCTTTCCCAGTATTGAGAAAGAATTTTACTTGATCACTCATTCCACTTGAGGTCATAAATACATCCAATAATCCATCACCATTAAAATCGTCCACGCATGTTCCTCCTGAAAGTCCGTTTTCTGCTAAACCAACCTGCATAGCGACTTCATTAAATCGTGGAAAATTCTTTTGCTCTAATTTCCAATTTGGATAGGTAAGCCGTTGCTCTTTCGGTACCTTATTGGGGTGTTCGCCCAAGGTCATATAGGCCACATTTAACAACCATTTGTATTTTTCTTGTGGCATAAACGTTTGCAAAAGTGTGAAGGTTTCGATTGCTTTTGTTGAACCTTCTTCTAGTTGATGTTGTCCAAGCGTTTGCAAGGGTAAAATGCATGAATATTCGGTGTGCGCTGCTTGACAATTTTCTTGCTCACCTAGCCGCAAATAGGCGAGTGCAAGCAATTCAAATAAGACATAATTGGACTCATTGAGTTGCTCTTCGTATGGTGTTTTCCACTGGTTCAAATAAGCCTCAATCTCATCAATACAAGCCCGCGATTCTCCCGCCAATAAAAGTTCGGTACAATAACTATATAGAGCTTGATTGGAGTGTTCATAAGCCACTTCGGCAAGTTCTTGCTTTCTTATTTCTGCACGGGCATGGTTCCAATTATAATAATTCTTAGGATCGCCATAATCAACTAGACGTTTCAATTCATCAACCATTTGTTGGGTTTCAGCACCTTCTTCATTAATCGGTTTTTCTTGGTTGTCAGAAGGTGTAGATTGATCCTCTTGTAGCGCTGTTTCACTGCAACTAATTGCCAATAGGAACAGACTGAAAAATATTATTTTGATGTGCTTTTTCATAGGCGTTCTTGTAAAATTACATAAATATTTTTGTCTTGATGCAACGCTTTTGATTTGAGATACATCATCTTCAAAAACAAACTGACCACAGTTAAAATTATAAGATGAAAAAAACAGTTTTAATGCTCGGTATTTTAGCGCTCTTAGGCGCATGTAAAGACAAGGTGAGACAAGAGTATATCGCCAATGTTCCTGTTTATACAGCCTATGAAACCTTTCGTTCAGATGGTGGTTTCGAAGGTGCACGTCCTATCACGCAAAAAGGAAATATCTATTTTAAGGATGATTTCTTGTTTATGGTTGAGCCGGATGAAGGGATCCATTTTATTGACAATTCAAATCCATCTTCTCCTGTTCAAACCGGGTTTTTAAAGATTTGGGGAGCAACAGGGATGTCGATTAAAGGAGACTATTTATATGCGAACAGTTTAATTGATTTGGTTATTTACGATTTAAGTACCATTACTACTCCTGTTTTTGTCGATCGAATGGAGGATGTCTTTCCAACAGCCTTGCCGGTTTCAGAGAAAAACTATCCGTATAAAACAATTGACAAGAATTTAGGCGTAGTGACAAGTTGGACACAAGAGAAGGTTTCAGAAGATGTAACGAATGGGAATCCATCTTGGGTAAACTGTTTTCAATGTGATTTCGAAACAATCGGTTTGGGTGATGGAGGATTTTCAGAAGGTTCAGGTAGTGGGCAAACGAGTATCTCAGGATCAATTACCTTATTCACTATTTTAAACGATTATCTCTACGTCGTCGAAGAAGGTAATTTTTTACATCCCATTAATATTTCTAATCCTACAGCTCCTGTTGCCCATGATATCGTTGGACTTTGGGGAGGTGTCGAAACCATTTTTCCCTATCAAAATTACCTCTTTATGGGGACACCATCCGGTATATTAATTTATGGAACGGATAGCCCCAATAATCCGAATTATATTGCTTCATTAAGTCATGCACGAGGTTGCGATCCTGTTGTAGTGAAAGATGATTATGCATATGTGACCGTGCGTTCAGGCGGGCCTTGTGGTGGTGATGTGAATCAATTGGATGTGATTGATGTGTCAACCATCTCGAATCCTATTTTGAAACAATCGTTTGATATGAAAAATCCACACGGTTTAGGGATAGATGGAGATTTATTGTTTATCTGTGATGGAGAGGCCGGACTTAAAGTTTATGATGCTTCGAATCCTTTAACGGTAGGAGATCATTTAAGTCATCAATTCAAAAACATTCAAGCCACAGATATCATTCCGTTTAATACTATCGCTATGGTTATTGGGGATGATGGAATCTATCAATACGATTATTCAAACCCAAGTGAGATGATCTTGCTCAGCAAAATTAGTTTTTAATGAGAGTCTATATAGTGATCCTGCTAGCAGGACTAATTGTGTTAAGTTGTAAAAAGTCAACCGAAAAATTAGAAGATGGAGATTATATCGTTTTTGGAAGTTTTTATGGTTTCTGTATGGGTGAGGAGTGCAGAGAAATGTACCTCTTAACCAATGAGAAATTATACGAAGATATTGACGACAGTAGCACTGATGAATATGTTGAATTGCCATCTGATTTGTATGCTGATGTTGTTGATTTAGAGACAGCCATTCCTTTTGATCTAAAAGAATTACCTGATTCGACCTTCGGTTGCCCCGATTGTCACGATCAAGGTGGTGTTCACTTAACAATCAAGAAAGATGGTGTGATTCAAAGATGGACGATCGACAATGATTTGGATGCAATTCCAACTTATTTGCACAGTCTAGTTGGCCTTATTCACGAAAAAGTTGAATTAATAAATAATTAAATATGAAAATTATAATAATCAGTGCCACTCTGTTGTTGACCACAATTTCTTTCGGTCAAAATAGTGTAAATGAACTAGAAAAAAATTCACCAGATGATATTACTAAATCCGTGGTCAGTGGGTTTTACAATCGGGTGAATGTTGGAGTGTTGGGAGGATCTGCTTCCTCCCCTTCCTTCAACATTATCAATGGCTATCGTTTCAATCAGCGTTGGAGCGCCGGGTTCGGACTGGGTGTTGAGCAGTTTAATTGGAATCGGTACATTCCTGTTTTTGTGGAAGGAAATTATAATTTACTGAAAACAAATACAACGCCATGGCTAAATTTAATGGTCGGCTACGAATTGCCGAATCAAAATATTGGACCGAATAGAGGTGGATTCACATGGGGAGGAAAATTTGGGTTTAGTTATTTTATTGCCGAACATGTGGGTATCTCAACTTCTATCGGATACCGATACGCCAATTTAAAAGATGAGACGAACTGGTGGGGTTGGGAAGATTTTGTGACGATTACGGACATCAATCGCTACGAGTTTAGAGTAGGTGTTGTTTTTAAATAAATGAAAAAGATGAAAAAGAAAACAAGTGTTTTTTTAGCACTGACTTTCGTAATCTTAAGTTGCGGTAAAGAGTGCGAGATAAGTGATCCGATTTGTATGGAAACACCTCCAACAGATGAATTATGTGAAGCTTATTTTACGCGTTGGTTTTATAATGCGGAAACAAATACGTGTTCTGAAATTGGATTTAGTGGTTGCAACCAAAAAGGTTTTGCTACAAAAGCAGCTTGTGAGGCATGCGATTGTGAATAAAAAAGCGGAACTTTAAATCGGATTAATTTTTAGAACAAATTCCTGAATTTAAAACATATACGGACGAAGAGTTAGTGGCCGCTTGTATCGATCAAAATCGGCAAGCACAGCACGCCTTATATCTTCGTTTTGTTGGGATGATGAAGGGGATTTGTTTGCGATACGCGGCAAGTGAAATGGAAGCGGAGGATATTTTACAAGAAGCCTTCATTCAAGCCTTTAAAAATTTACATACCTACTCGAATAAAGGAGCTTTAGGTGGTTGGATGCGTAAAATAACAGTTCACAAGGCATTGGAGCACTACCGCAAAAACAAATCGATTCAACGAATAAAAGACCAGGTGATCAGTTTTTCACCGGCTAATGCTTTGGATGATTCGATTTTTGAGCAATTGGCCTTGGAAGACTTATTGGTAAAGATTCAATCCTTGCCCGTGGGTTACCGAACGATTTTTAACCTCTACGCGATTGAGGGGTATACACATGTTGAAATTGCCGAATTGTTGGGTGTTTCGGAAGGAACGTCTAAGTCACAATTCAGTAGAGCAAGACAGCATCTAATCGCATTAATAGAAGAAGAAAAGGTGAACGAAAATAAACGAATAGCCTATGCAAAACGATAGTCAAAAAGGAATGTTGGGTTCGCGCTTTGAACATTTCAACGCGGCACCATCTGATGGTTTATGGGATGCTATTTCATCCGGTTTAGATGAAAAGAAAAAACGCCGCGGCCTTATTTGGTGGTGGATTGGTCCTGGCATTGCTGCTATTGGTTTAATTGCTGCTTCTATTTATTCGGATCAATCTGCGAATACGGGACTGGCTAGATTCAATACGATCCATGAATCGAAAATTGATGAACAACAGGTCCACCCTGATTTTGCTGCAAATCAATCGCTTCTTGGAGCTGATTCTTCAGCGAATATTGCGAACAATCAACTTAATTCGGGGGCATTGGAAGCGACTTATTCTCAATCTGGGAACCAAAAGGGTGCGCAAAACTTCATTCGAACTAAGGGTGAATTGCAAGCGAATCTTGGTCAGCAAGAGGAAGTCGTTAAAGTTGTGCCGATCCGAGGAGAAAACCTCAGAAAGTTTGAGATTGCTGAGCCTCAATTAATTGCTTTAAACGAATCAAAATCTAACTTACCTCCGGTTGATCTCACAGATAAAAAAGAACGATTTTGGGAGATAGGTATAGCAGTTAGCTCTTGGCAGGGATTGGGAGACGTTGTTTTCAAAGATGCTGAGGTAAGTCTTGTTGATTCTTCCTCGGGTCTAGGATTAGATTATCAGGAGGATTCTAAACTTTATAAAGCAAACCGTCCAATTGGATTGGCTTTTCATGTCGGTTATCCTATCAATGATCGTTTGCGATTGGTATCAGGTCTTTCGCTTGAGTCAACCCAGTTTAAAAAGGTTAAGAATGGTGCGGTTTTATTTGATTTCTTTGAAAGTTCTGCAGGCAATTTTCAATCCTTTGCAACTTATAGTATAGGTGTTCCGCTTGGTGTCAGTTATGATTTTGTCAAACGAAATCGACTGCGATTTGGAGCAGGATTGAATCTTATCAATGAATTTGTTTTTGCGGAACGTATAAAGCCGTTGTATGATGCAAATTATGTGGGACCAACGAGTACCACGAACAATTTCATTTCAGGATATAACTTGGGAATAAATCCCAACCTCCATGTTTCATATTATTTGTTAGAAAAAATGAAAATTCAAGCCACACCCGGTATGCGTTGGTACCCAATTAGTCAAGCGGCAACGACACATGATTTTCCACAACGGAAGTTCTATTGGGGTGGTGCTGTTGGAATGATTTGGGAGCTTTAACAAGAGCAACCCATATAAACACTGCAGGTTTTTGCATACGCATCTTCGTAGTACCTGCGTGCTTCTTCCAGTGCTTCCTGAATGATCGGGTCACCTTTTTCTCCGCTTGCTACTATGACGATATAGTATCCTTTCGTAAATCCGCTATATCCATTTGAATATTCAACGGAGACATATTTAGATTCGCCCCAATCATTGCGGGGTAAATATTGCGGATATTCTATACCGACACCACCACAAATTTCTTCGCATTGCTCTTTTGGTAAGGATAATCCTGTTAATTCATTGGCGTGTAGATCGCGCAAATCAAGTGGGTAACCTAATTTTTCTGCCGCTTCTTCAGCACGTTTTAAAGCAGAATCATAACTTTTTGTCGAGATCAATATCACATATGAATAGTCTCGTGACATACTTTCAATATAATCGTCCCAATCAATATCATCATATTCATTTGCGGTCGAAGAGGTCACGTTTTCGTCTTCAACTGTCATTTCATTTTGCGCTTCGTTCGCTTCTTCATTTGTTTCAAGATTCACATTTTCAGTGATTGCTTCGGTTTGCTCAATGGCCTCTTCAGTTGATGAGGTATTTTCACCACAAGCAACAAATAGGAAAAGAATTGGGATGAGATACGAGCGCATAGTTGAATTTTTTATGTGGAGGAGGAAAGATATGAAAAATTGTGAAGCTATGGGTAGCATTTTTTTCAATTGTCCTCATGAATCGCTGCGGTTATTTGAGAGGCTTTTACCGAGTTTTTGTCGAAGTGCCCGCTCCAATCAATTAGGGCTGGAGTGGGCTACTCGATTGTGCAGTGTTTTATCTTTTGAATAGGCTTTATTTCTTAAATAATGAATTATGATGCTATTTCACTTAGTTTTCTGAAGTATTAATCAAAAATCTTCTTGATAGTTAAACCCATTTGGTCATTGAAAAACAATCGTTGATTGAAATTGTTATTGAATTGTCTCAAACTGCATTAACTTGCTTAAAAATATGAGGAATTAAAGATGCCCCTATTAGAAGTAAAAAATTTGAATAAGTATTTCAAAGGTTTTCATGCCGTTAGAGATTTGAACTTCAAAATCGAAAAAGGTGATGTCTATGGCTTTTTGGGTCCAAACGGTGCTGGCAAAAGTACCAGCCTTCGTATGATTCTCGGTTTAATCTATCCTTCATCTGGAGAAATCTATTTTAAAGATGAAAAAATCACTAAATATGACCGAAAGTACCTCAGTCAAATTGGTGCCTTGATTGAAAGACCCGATTTTTATGAAAATTTAAGTGCCTATAACAATCTGAAAATCTTTGCCCGACTGGCGGATTTGAAAGACAAGGAAGCACGTATTGAAACAGTTTTAAAAGAGGTTGATCTTTGGGATCGAAGAACATCCAAAGTGAAAACCTACTCGCAAGGGATGAAACAACGTTTGGGAATTGCGCAAGCACTGCTGCACGAACCTGAATTAATTATTTTGGATGAACCCTCTAATGGCCTTGACCCAAAAGGACAAGCCGACATGCGGGAACTGATCCACCGCATCTCTTCAGAATTGCAAATCACCGTCATCATATCTTCTCACATTCTTTCAGAAATTGAGCTTATAGCCAATAGAATGCTAATCATTAATAAAGGGGAACGCATTGCCGAAGGTAGCGTTCACGAGTTAATGGGTTCACTGGAAATGGTCCTTGAAATTCGATCAACTAACGAAGCCCATTTATTAGAAAAATTGAAGGAACAGAACATTGCCGCTGAAGTGAAGGCAGACCGGGTCAGGGTTCAAATTGCAGAGGCAGAAATTCCTAATTTTTTGAAAAACATGGTTGAAGCGGGTGTCGAAATCACTGAAATGCGACAAATAAAAACACTTGAAGAATACTTTCTGAACATAACGAAATGAGGCAATTAATTCGCATAGAACTGTTTAAAATATCCAAACGTCCTCGAACGTATATCGGTTTTGGAACGATAGCGTTTATTGTGCTGGCTTTTGAGTTTGCTGCAATGGGAAACGGACAAGCGCTCTTTGGTCTCGTCTTCAAAAATTTGCAAGGAATGTTTCGCATGGAAGGCAACATTATCAATGTGAATTTTGTCACGTATCTATTAATGAACACACTACTCTTTCAAGTGCCTATATTGGTTGTTTTAGTTACGGGAGATATGATTTCTGGAGAAGCCTCAAAGGGATCATTGCGGTTGTTGCTGCAGCGTCCTTACTCCAGAACGCAAATTTACTTTGCCAAATGGATTGCAGCCAGTATTTACACCATTACCTTGGTTTTATTTGCCGGGCTCTTAGCCTATGGTTTGGGCTATCTGCTCTTTGGTGATGGGGATCTCTTTGTGTTTAGGCAGATGATTAACATTATCAATGCAGATGATGTCGTTTGGAGGTTCGGTTTTGGCTTGGGTATTGGTGTTTTGGCCATGCTTGTTGTTTCCTCGCTTTCATTGATGATCTCTAGTTTTGTCAATAACTCCATTGGACCAATTGTTGGAACAATTGCTGTAATTATCGTGCTCACAGTGCTCAGTACCTTGATGGTGAATCTCATAGCGCCCATTCTCCCTTATTTGTTTACCACTCATTTTATTAAATGGCAATATTTCTTTGATTCAGAAATTGATTGGCCAACCATCAACAATGCAGTCGTTGTTTTGATTGCTTATATCGTAGTTTTCACCGGTGTAGGCTGGTGGAATTTTAGAAGAAAAGACATTCTCACATGAAAAATAGTGTACTCTTATTATTGGTCTTGCTGTCATTTAACAGTTTTAGCCAATCCGCCTATGCAGATTCGTTGATTAAAAGAGCGATAAAAAAAATGCAGGATGTACCTGCCTATGAATGTGATGTTTTAATTGATATGGACGTTAGTTTTATCAATATCGATCAGCGCAAAGGGAAAGTCTATTTTTTGCCGCCCGATAGCATTCGTTATGACATAAAAGGATTCGCATTTCTTCCTAAAAAAGGCTATAATGGGCACGCTTATTCCGTAACAGAATCTGATTTTGTAGCGCTTTATTTGGGGAATGAACTTGTGCATGAAACCGCTTGTGAAATTGTGAAAGTGATTCCCAATGACATTGAATCGGATGTGGTATTGGGTCAGTTTTGGATAGATGCGAAAGCTAGAATTCACAAAATGATTATTGTCACAAAAGAAGGGGGCAATTATGAGATCGATCTGCAATACGCAGGTGAGAAGTACCCCGTGCCTTCAAAGGCTACCATCAAGTTTGATGTGCAAGAAATGAAATTGCCAAAAACTATGACGGGTGATCTAGAAGCAGAGGATGTCGTTTTAGACGAAAAGGAGATGAAAAAAAGTAAAAAGGGATCGATTACGATTACGTATAGCAATTATGTTTTTGCTAAGGGGTAGGATTGGGGTAAGGTAAATTTAAGTAGGGTTTTGGGTAAAGGTTGTAGTTAAAGTTTATCGAAGTACTGGCCTTGCTCCTTCGCTGCAGCTATGGCGCAAGCGAATCGGCGCGCCCAATGCTCTGTTATTGTAGCATGTTAAGTCTCACTTTATTTTCCAATTTTAACACCTATTAAACAAACATCATCTACTTGCTCCAAATTTCCCGT
>JALQVX010000196.1 GCA_023263555.1 Crocinitomix sp. | reverse complement strand
AAAATTCATCTTCCCAAATATACCTAGGTTTGGCCAACCAACGTAGAGCGCCGTTTCATGTGTAATTACTTTCCCTTTGAAATGACTGGCACGACTAATCCAATCGTGCATATAAGACTGTCTATTTAAAACAGGGCCGAGAGAAAATGTAGCATGCAGACCAAATCCATATTGATTCCCTCCAACTAGAATTTCATCATAATTCACCGATTTCGGTGTGTATTTGAAAATAGAGTATTGCCATTGCCCGCCCGCATATAATCCAAAATAAGGCGTGATATTATCTCCAAATGCTAAACGAACAGGTAAAAATTGAGTTTGATCATAATTGCCATAGGGCTGCTTATACCACCAATCATCTTTTCTAAAGAGCATTAATGTCAAAGCTAAATCTGTAATAATTGAACCATCTAAATGGAAATAGGCGTGTTCTGTAAATATATCTGCTGCAAGCTCAATAGATGCCCCTTTGAATTGGATTTGGGCCGAATCTGCATAATAATTCTGAGAATAAGGAATGGAACTATTTAATTTATCAAATCCTATCCGATTGCTTTTATAACCTAAAGTACCAATGTCAACTCTATACCAATTTTCCATTTGACTACTCGCGTTCAAGCAAGTGGTTAAAAACAGAACCAACGAAACGAATCTCATATCTTAATTTTTGATAGAGATACCTTGATGGTCTACCGTCAACAATACGCCTAACGACGTATTTTGTATAGCGTCTATTACTAATTCTTAGCGTCTTTTAAACAACGATTTACTTTTCGTTCGTGTTTTGCTCGATCATCCGGTGTTGTATTGGGCGTCGTCAATAATTCTTTGCAGTGCTGATCTACAACCTCCATGCGTGCAAGAATTAAATCAAGTTGGGCATCATCATCAGTAGCGAAGATCGCCTTTTCAATAGAATCGTTTTTCACCACACAATCGCAAAAATCCCACTGCTGACCATATACTTTTTCAATTTGAGTAGTGAGGGCTGCTGTTTCATCAATATATCCTGCCGAATCCAACGTGACTGTATCCAATGCATTGAGTGTCGAATCGAGAAGTGTTGTATCAATTGCCAATGAATCGGTCAACAAGTCCTCTGAGGTTCCTCCACTGCCATTACACGATACGAAACTCAATAAAGGTAGTAGTGCCAAAAAATAGTATGCTCTCATTGTAAGACTGGTTTAAGTTAAATTCGAGAGTAAATATAATAATCTTACAAAAAAAGCGTATATTTTGGTATAAATCTTGTATTCATTTCTGGTATGAAAGCACTTATATTGATTGTGTTGGTTGGTTTTGCTTCTTCTGCTATGAGTCAGATTGAAAATGAACCAGAAGATAGTCTAAAAGATTATTATGGTGCAGAGGTCGTCATTCACGACAAGGACTATATGAATACCTATAATCGGTTAAAACGAATTATTGTTAAAGTATATCCATACGCACTGTATGCGGCTGACGTGATTGATGAAATTGATTCGAATGCAGAAGGGATTGCACGCCGAAGAAAAAAGAATGCTTTTTACAGAGCCGAATATAAAGACTTAAAAGAGGATTTTAAGTACTTCCTTCTCGACCTATACACCACCGAAGGTGAAATGCTGATGAAGTTGATACATCTAGAGACGGGAATGACGGTCTACGAAATTTCAAGTAAGTATCAAAGCAAACAAAAAGCGGATATTTTTAGCCTCATGGCTAAAATGTGGGATCAAGATTTAGGAGCAAAATTTGATCCTGCTGTAAGAAATGATAAAATCGCACAGGAAGTTCTAACGGATATTCAAAATGGATTGATCCCTTTTGACAATGAAGTGGTGACAATCGATAAATTGACCTATAAAACCAAGCAAAAGGAACAGCGAGAATGGAAGCGAAAAAATCAAAAGGCCAATAAGGAATATGAGAAGAAAAGAAAAGATCGCATCAAAGAACAAGATAAAAAGGAACGTCAAAAAGAAAAGTCAATTCGTTAAGTTAAAAAACGCTTAAAATCAGACTTATTCACATTACCCATTTAGAAAAATTGAAGTTGACCTTCTTTTTTTTAAACAAATTCATCAGTTCTTTGTTATTGTCATCATGGGAGTTTATTCGATAAAAGATCTGGAAAATTTTACGCAAATTAAAGCGCACACCCTGCGTATTTGGGAACAGCGTTACAATTTACTTGCTCCTGAGAGAACGGATACCAATATTCGGTTATATTCCGATAGGGATTTAAAAAAGATTCTCAATATCAATTTGCTTTACAACAATGGTGTAAAAATTTCTAAAATTGCCAAACTTAATGAAAATGAAATCTATCGTTTAGCAAATGAAATTTTATTGACACCTGAAGATGATGAAGCCTCACAGGTCGATTTCTTTATTAATAAAATAATGGATTTTGACGAAAATGCCATTGTTGGCGCACTCAGTGATCTAGTGCAAAGTCAAGGTTTGGAGAGAGCCTTTTCGGACGCGCTTATTCCAGTTCTTAAAAAAATTGGAGAATTATGGCAGGTGGATACCATAAATGCGGCACATGAACATTTCTTTTCACATATCATTCGAGACTATATTATCCGGAATACCAATAAAGCGATAGATAGTGGATTGGTTAAAGGTCGAGTTTTATTATTCTTGAGAGAAGGCGAGTTTCATGAATTAGCACTCGTTTTTTATAATTATATCCTTCGTTTAAAAGGGTATCAAACAATTTATTTGGGGCAATCACTGCCAAATGAAGATATAGAGCGATCTATCCAAAGAATAAAGCCGGATTATATTTTTACCAGTCTAATTGCAAAGATTGAACGCCAAGAGATAGAAGAGTTGATGAAAATCTTTGAGAATAATATTGAATTGAAAAAGGTTTACATGGGTGGATATCAAGTTAAACTTTTCGAAGATGTTATTCCAAATGACATAAATATCATTCAGAGCATTGATAATTTAATGGTTCTTTAGTTTTCTTTTTTTTTAACCCCTCATTCTCACTCACTTTTTTGTCATATTTTAAATTTTGTTTAACAAAATGAAAAAATAATTAAACAAAATGTGTTTCGTTTCAATTTAATACTTAATTTTGTTTAACTATTAGTTCTAAAAATTAAACAAAATGACAACACACGACTTTCAAACACAAATCGTAAGCCTGTCAAGTTATATTAATGGCTTCGCATTAAAATACACCCGTAATCAAGAAAATGCGCGAGATTTAGCGCAAGAAACTATTTTACGAGCCTTTCTTAATCATGAAAAATTCCGCACAAACACCAACTTAAAAGGATGGTTGAATATCATGATGCGTAATATTTTTATCAATGGTGTTCGAAAGAAATCCTACCAAATGATTCATTGCGATTCTGATAGTTACAGAATGCAAGTGGGAGAACCTGATAATTTCACACCGATTGATGAAATGATGGAAGGACAAATTATTGAAGAAATTGAAGCGTTAAATAGTGACATAAGACAACCTTTTAAGTTACATTTGGAGGGTTATAAGTACAAAGAAATCGCTGATCAACTTGAAATTCCAATTGGAACCGTAAAAAGTAGAGTTTTTCAAGCGCGAAAAAAATTGTCGAACGTAATTACAAGATGAAAAAAGTTACGATTATTGGAGCCGGTTTCGGTAGCTTGTATGCAGCGTGTTTCCTTGCTAAAAAAGGATATGAAGTTGCTGTTTACGAAAAAAATGAAAGTGGAGGAGGCCGTTCACGCGTTTTCGAAGCGGAAGGTTTTTCTTTCGACATGGGCCCTTCTTGGTATTGGATGCCTCAATTAATTGACTCTCTTTTTGAAGAATTAGGGGAGAAACGGTCTGATTATTATCAGTTGACTCGATTAGACCCCTCTTATCAGGTATTTTGGAAAAATTCAGCCCCCACTTCTGTTCCCGCTGGAATGGAAGCATTAAAAACATTATTTGATTCATTTGAAACAAATGGGGGAAAGAAATTAGACGATTTTTTAACCGCAGCAAAGCAAAAATATGACATTGCTGTTCCTGAATTTCTTGAAAAACCTGGTATTAAATTGAACGAAGTCATCAATATTAACGTCTTGTCTAAGGCGCTAAAAATGGATGTTTTCAAATCAGTTGATAAGGATGTGAAGAAACGCTTTTCATCAAAAGAAGCCAGTGAAATTTTAAATTTTCCCGTTATTTTTCTTGGTGAAATGCCGAGTCGAATTCCTTCTTTATATACACTCATGAACTATGCCGATATGGGCTTAGGAACATGGTATCCTGAGGGCGGTATGAGTGCGTTGGCCAATGCGTTACAAGCAATCGCTGAAAAAAATGGCGTTAAATTTTATTTTAATGCGAATGTGAAGGAGTTCGCGTGCAAAGATAAGCGCGTTGAGAAAATCAAAGTGAATGAGGAGTGGATTGATGTTGAGGAGATTATAGCCGGAGCGGATTATAATTTTGTCGAACAAAACCTAATTCCAGAAAAATTTCGTAGATACTCAAAGAAATATTGGGATTCAAGAAGTCTTGCACCGAGTTGTTTAATTTTCTATCTTGGTTTAAATAAGGAAATAGATGGGTTGTTACATCATAATTTGTTTTTTGATGAGGATCTAACGGAGCATGGGAAGGAAATTTACGATCACCCTCAATGGCCTTCGAAGCCATTGTTCTATGCTTGTGTTCCCTCTAAAACGGACAAAAATGTTGCGCCAGTAAATGCTGAAAATATTTTCATCTTAATTCCAATTGCGCCCGACTTGAAAGATACTCAAGAAATGCGTGATCATTATTTTGATTTGGTGATTAAACGGATGGAACATCAGACGGGTGCTTCTGTTTCACCACACATTGTTTATCGTCGTGATTTTTGCATAGACGATTTTAAAGAAGATTATAATTCATTTAAAGGCAATGCCTATGGTTTAGCAAATACGCTCAAACAAACGGCTAACCTCAAGCCTAAAATGAAGTCTAAATTAGAGAATGTGTTTTTTTGTGGGCAATTAACTGTGCCAGGGCCTGGAATACCTCCTTCCCTGATTTCGGGAAAAGTTGCCGCACAACAAGTATTGAAAAAAGGGTAAACCTAAACAATTTGACTTTTGAAACGTTTAAAAGTTACGACCAAATTGCTTATGTATAAACTTTCTGCGTATTTTAGGAAAAATGAACCCCAAACCGGCAGTCTCTCTTTGAGTGGTGCCTTTAATTGAAAGTGTAAATGAAACAATTATTTGACGATTATTCGCGGGAGGCTTCGATAGCCGTTACAAAAAAATACAGCACCTCTTTTTATAAAGGGGTTAGTTTTTTGGATAAAAAAATAAGGGATGATGTACATGCCGTATACGGTTTTGTGCGTTTTGCAGATGAAATTGTAGACTCCTTCCACGATTTTGATAAAAGTGTGTTGCTCGCTGAATTTAAAGCCGAGACGTTTTTAGCAATAGAACGAAAGATTTCATTAAATCCGATTCTTAACTCCTTTCAAAGATCGGTGAATAAATACAGCATAGATCACGATCTAATTCTTGCCTTTTTCCACAGTATGGAAATGGATTTAAATCCTGTGAAATATGATGATATGAAATATGATGAGTATATTTTTGGTTCGGCTGAAGTGGTAGGGTTGATGTGTCTTAAAATTTTCGTTTATGGAAGTGAGGAAGAATATCAAAAATTGAAACCTTACGCCAAAAAATTAGGGTCAGCTTTTCAGAAAATTAATTTTTTAAGAGATTTAAAGGATGATTTTAATAATCTAGGTCGCTTATACTTTCCCCATATTGGTGAAGGAGGTATGTCTCATCAGGATAAGTTAACGATTGAACTTGAAATTGAAGAAGAATTTCGCGAAGCGTTTGTTGGAATTAAAATGCTCCCAAAATCATCTCGTTTGGGCGTTTATGTTTCATATGTCTACTATACAAAGTTATTGGCAAAGATTAAGCGTAAAACAATCAATGACTTGATGACAGAACGCATTCGTATTTCGAACGAAAAAAAATTAATTCTAATGTGTCAGTCGTATCTTAAAAATTCGTTTAACGGATTGTAATAGAGTAGTATGCGTATGAAAACGATTGTGTTTTTTATTGCGGCCTTTTTATCCCTTTCTAGCTTTGAAGGGATGACAGAGGTGCGTACCTTGTTTTCTAGAGCAAATATAGATCAAGATGCAACTCTAAAATTGATCGAATTAACGAAAAATGCAAGCTTAAAATCGAATCCTGTTCTTTATGCCTATCATGCTGGTGCAATTATGTCAATGGCGAACCATGTGTATTGGCCGGGATCGAAATTGTCTTATTTTAACGAGGGAAAAGAGCAATTGGAAAAAGCAGTGAATTTTGCCTTGAAAAATGTCGAAATTCGATTCATTCGATATGCCGTTCAATCTGGGGCTCCTGCAATGTTAGGGTATAGCCAAAATTTATCAGAAGATAAAGCCTATATTTTGAAACATATCAATGAAACTGATTGGTCGGAGGCATACAAAAATGAAGTGCGCGACTATTTAAATTAAACTGAAATGGAAAAAGTTATCTTGGTTGATGAGAATGATCGTCCTCTTGGTTTAATGGAAAAAATGGAGGCGCACGAAAAAGGACTACTTCACCGCGCCTTTTCGGTCTTTATTTTTAACGAAGATGGACATCTGCTCTTGCAAAAAAGAGCGGATCAAAAATACCATTCTGGTGGACTTTGGACGAATACGTGTTGCAGTCACCCAAGAGATAAGGAGGACCTCGTAGAGGCCGGAAAAAGACGGCTAAAAGAGGAAATGGGATTTACCACTGACCTGAAGCTCGTTTTTAATTTTATTTATAAAGCCAAACTCGATAATAACTTGACTGAACATGAATTTGATCATGTTCTCATTGGAAATTATTCGTTGGCGCCAAATCCAAATCCTGCTGAAGTAGGTGAATGGAAGTATATTGATCTCGAATTGCTAAAGGAGGATATCGAGATACATCCTGAACATTATACCATCTGGTTTCTTGAAATTTTTGACCAGGTAAAAGATTACTTTTTAACAGCTGAAAAATAAATGACCAAAAAGTGGGATAGTATTGTTATTGGAGCGGGATTGGCTGGTATTGCAACAGCCCTAAGACTTCGTAAAAAAGGTCATTCGGTTCTTGTATTAGAGCGTAATCCAAGTTTTGGAGGTAAACTCAGTGAATGGTCTTTCGAAGGGTATCGTTGGGATAGAGGACCATCTTTGTTTACACTGCCCAAACAGGTTGATGAATTGTTTGAATTATGTGGAAAGGATC
>JALQVX010000038.1 GCA_023263555.1 Crocinitomix sp. | reverse complement strand
TCCCATTTTTTATTGCTCAAACCAGCCATTTCTTTTAAGGCGTTAAGGTCGATTGGTGTATTTTTAGAAAGCAGGTCTAAGACCAATTTTTCTTCATCATTTAATTCAAATGTTGGGGCGGCTTTTTTAATTTCCGGTCGCATTTGAGGGAAGAATAAGACTTCTTGGATGGATTGATTATTGGTTAAATACATTACTAAACGATCAATTCCTATTCCTAAACCAGATGTTGGCGGCATGCCATATTCCAAGGCTCTTAGAAAATCTTGATCAATGAATTGACCCGCTTCATCATCTCCTTTTTCGGCCAAACGCAATTGTTCTTCAAAACGCTCGCGTTGATCAATTGGATCGTTTAGCTCAGAGTAGGCATTTGCAACCTCTTTTCCACACACCATTAATTCAAAACGTTCAGTCAAACTTGGGTCGTCTCTATGCTCTTTACAAAGCGGTGACATTTCTTTTGGATAATCGGTAATGAACGTAGGTTGTATATAATTACCTTCACATTTTTCACCAAAAATTTCGTCAATTAATTTACCGCGACCCATGGTGTCGTCAACTTGAATGCCATTGGCTTTACACCATGTTTTTAATTCGTCTTCTGATTTATCTTTAATGTCAAAACCTGTAAAATCGATAATGGATTGGCGCATGGTTACGCGCTTGTATGGCGCTTTGAAACTCACTTGATGTGCTCCAAAAGTAGCGTCTGACGTTCCGTTTACGGCAATTGCACAATGTTCTAATAATTGCTCAGTGAAATCCATCATCCAATTATAATCCTTATACGCTACGTAAATTTCCATAGCTGTAAACTCTGGATTGTGCGTACGGTCCATGCCTTCGTTACGGAAGTTTTTAGAAAACTCATACACTCCATCAAAACCGCCAACAATTAGACGTTTTAAATACAACTCATTGGCAATTCTCAAATACAAAGGAATATCAAGCGCATTGTGATGCGTCATAAATGGACGTGCAGCCGCACCACCCGCAATCGGCTGTAAAATTGGCGTTTCAACCTCAAAATATTCACGATCATTGAAGAACTGACGCATAGCATTCATCAATTTTGTTCGTTTGATGAAGACTTCTTTAACATGTGGATTCACCACCAAATCTACATAACGTCTGCGGTAACGCAATTCTGCATTCGTAAATGCATCATGTACTTTTCCTTCGTCATCTGTTCGTGGTTGTGGAAGTGGTTTTAAAGACTTACTCAATACCGTAAAATTGCGCACATTTACCGATTTTTCACCGACCTGTGTGGTAAACAATTCGCCTTCAATTCCAATAAAATCACCTAAATCAAGTAATTTTTTATACACTTCGTTGTAAAGCGTTTTATCTTCCCCTTCGCAAATAACGTCACGGTTAAAATAAACTTGGATTCGGCCTGAGCTATCTTGCAATTCGGCGAAAGACGCTTTTCCTTGCGTACGGCGCGCCATTAGGCGACCAGCAATAATGACCTGTTTACCTTCTTCAAAATTCTTCTTCAAATCAGCCGATAAATGACTAACGGGATATAGCGCAGCAGGAAAAGGGTTTATACCCATTTCACGGAGTTTATTGGTGGACTCGCGGCGTTGAATTTCTTGTTCTGAAAGGTCTTGCATGCTCATATTTAAGGTAATTTAAGGCAACAAAGATAATTTTTAATTACGGGACATGAAGTCAATGAAAGTATTTTTAACGAATTAACTATAACTTTTGACCTTTTTTCACGTTCAAAAGATGTAAGTTTGAAGGATTTTTTTGCAATACCTGCAGAAAGTCGTGCATAAATTAAATCAGATCAATGAAAGAACTTGTTGCCAGTTTATCTAATCAAATTCGTGAAGCCTATAAAATAGGGGAAAATACATCTTTTTCTGCTACTGAAAAACCGATTCATGCTGTTTTAGTATGCGGATTAGGTGGATCTGGAATTGGAGGGAAAATAATTAGCCAATTGGTGAAGAATGAGTTGCGCATTCCTTTTTTATGCATTAACGATTATGAATTGCCGGCTTGGGTGAATGAAAACACCTTAATTATTGCTTCGTCTTATTCTGGCAATACAGAAGAGACAATTGCTGCCGTTAAAGAAGGATCGAAAAGAGGATCAGAAATTGTGGCCATTACATCTGGCGGAACAATGGAAGAATTAGCGAATCAAAACGGCTGGAATAAGTTTATTGTTCCTGGTGGTGAGCAACCACGCGCCATGTTGGCCTATTCATTGGTACAGCAAATTTATATTTTAGTGCGTTACGGACTTATTGACGGATCTATTTTAACAAAACTAGCTGAAATTCCTGCTTTTTTAGATGTAGATGAAGAAGCAACACGCGAAGAAGCCATGCGAATTGCTGTTGCCTTTAACGGTAAACGACCAATTATATACGGAGGTAATGATTTTGAAGGAATTGTGGTGAGATGGCGTCAACAAATAAATGAGAATGCAAAAGAATTAGTTTGGCACCATGTATTTCCTGAAATGACCCATAATGAATTAGTTGGATGGGCCGGAGGTTCAAACAATGAAGCACCTATCTTTTTAAAATCAAGTTTAAATCACCCACGAACAGCACGTCGTTGGGAAATTGCAAAACCTATTTTAGCTGAGCGTACTTCTACAATTCTAGAAACGGAAGCCAAAGGTGATTCAAAATTAGAACAAGATTTTTACCTCATTCATTTAAATGATTGGATTTCTTATTTCATGGCAGAAATTAAACAAATTGATGCGGTTGAGGTTGAGGTCATCAGTCACTTAAAGTCAGAAATGGCAAAGATGAAGTAGGTTGGCCTATTCGGTCATGGTACAATCAAATTAAATCAGCGATCTTCAGCGCTGCGTAGAATCAGCGTTTATCAGCGTTCTCTATTTTTAGTGAATGGTCACTTGAAACGAGTGAATGGTTTTTTATAGCAAAGGCTTTATAATGGTATTAGATTTAAATCTAAAGTCTAATTACCCACCCCAAGACATCATTACCCCGGATCCATAAATCTTGAATCGCTAATAAAAGTACTGTCCGATAAAGAAAGCAAAAACATTTTTAGGAAATACTTTTCTTCAGTAGATAAACCAACACCTCCATCATCCACTTTTTTCATTAAAGGATCAATCGTAGGCGAATGATTTAATCCTTCACTATAATGATTGATGACTTCATCCAAGGTTGCAAAGCGGCCATCATGCATGTAAGGGGCACTAAAAGCTAAATTGCGCAGACTCGGTGTTTTAAACTTTCCAAAATCAGAAGGATTGCCCGTTACTTCACCCAAGCCTTTATCTGTAAAAACAGCATCTAAACCGTTGTTATGAAATAAATTATCTGTCCATAGTGGGTTAAAATTATCCCCATGACAATGGAAACAATCCCCTTTATTTTCATCAATAAACAAGACAAAACCTTGATAAGCCGCTAACTCATCCGTTTCGTTCCAGCCGCTACTTCCAATTGCACGATTCGCATTCATGTATTTATCCATGGGTGAATTCCCCGAAATTAAGGTGCGCTCAAATTGGGCAATCGCTTTTACAACCATGACCGAATCTATAATCGCACTGCCAAAAACTTGTTCGAACAATTGTGGATATTGACCATCAGCTTGAAGTTTCGCAACAACCGTTCCCCAAGAGCTGTGTAATTCAACAGGATCATTAACAGGGGCATAAGCCTGATCTTCCAATGTTTTTTTTCGCCCATCCCAAAAAAGACGATCCATCCATCCTAAATTAAAGAGTGGCATAGCATTTCTACGACCGGCAATTCCATCAATTCCTATACTTAACGCAGAAGTATCGCTAAATCCTTTTTCTGGAAAATGACAACTCGCACAAGATTGGGTATTGTCTTCTGAAAAACGTTCGTCAAAAAATAATTTCCGTCCCAATTCAACTCCTTCAACCGTCATGGGATTATCAGCAGGAATAGGAATGGGAGGTAAATATTTAGAAATTCGTTCAGGATAATCAATCACATAAGGTGTTGTTTCACCCACTTGAAAGACTTTGTCTTTTCGGCAGGCAAACCCAACGAATACCAATGCTACTATGAATAGAATTTTTTTCATCAACGTGATCTGCACAAAGATAAGGATAATTCAATTGCTTAACAAACGGAAAAAGAGGACTAATTATTGTTGGATATTAACTGAAGCATTGGTGGTGATTTGTGCATACTATTAAGATTCCTTGTACCTTTGCAATCTAGTTGGATGCACATGAGAACAGTAAATTACATAGACAAAGGATTGATTGATTATAAAGAAGGATGGGATTTTCAAGAACTCCTTTTTAAAAAGTCAATTGACATGAAAATTGCAAAGCGGGATGGGAAGATGGAGGAAGAACCTACAAATCATCTCATATTCTGTCAGCATCCGCACGTTTATACGTTAGGTAAAAGTGGGGCAGAAACGAACCTTTTGATCAATGAAGAAATGCTACGGGCAAAAGGAGCAACGTTTTATAAGATCAACAGAGGAGGAGACATCACTTATCATGGGCCGGGTCAATTGGTGATGTATCCAATATTTGACTTGGATCAATTTTTTACCGATATTCACAAATACATGCGTTGTTTAGAAGAGGCGGTTATTTTAACCTTGGGGGAATTTGGCATTAAAGCTGGACGAGTTGATGGTTTAACGGGTGTTTGGATTGACGGAGGAACACCGAAGGAACGAAAAATTTGTGCCATGGGTGTCAAAAGTTCGCGTTGGGTCACCATGCACGGAATAGCCTTAAATGTAAATGCAGATTTATCGTATTTCAATCACATTGTTCCTTGCGGAATTGTGGATAAAGCCGTAACTTCCATGGACAAAGAATCGGGTGGTATGGTAGATTTTGAAGCCGTTCAACATGCCCTAAAGGAAAACATGGCCAATATTTTTGATTTTGATTATATCAATTAACTATGCTAAAATTCATTAAAAAGTTTTTAAAATGGTTCGGAATCGTTCTGATTCTGTTAATCGTTGTCGCCAATTTAGCCATTGTTTTTACGGGTAGATATTATATCTATAAAGGCATAGCGAATACCTATTTTAGAGGACATATTCGCCCAACAATTTATGACCTAGATGTCTTTGAAAACAGAGAAGTTTCAACAGATGCGCCACAACCGTGGAATGATCATCCTAAATTAGGATCGCTTGCCATTTCGGCGGATCAACGCGAAACGATTGAAGCCTTGGATCCAGCCGCTTTTCTTGTAGCTTGGGGAGATACCGTTATTTTTGAAGAGTATTGGGGCGAGCATGATGTGGATCGCATTTCAAATTCATTCTCCATGGCGAAATCAATTATTTCCTTGTTGATTGGTGTGGCATTAGATGAAGGTAAAATCAAGTCGATTGATGAACCTGTTGCCAATTATTTGCCCGAGTTTGAAGATGAGAAAAAGGACATTACCATTCGCCATATATTAACCATGAGTTCAGGTTTGTCGTGGAGCGAAAGTTACGTTTCTCCTTTTTGTGATGTGGCCGAATTGTATTATGACACAGATGACCGTGATTTGGCTCTAAATAGACGAACAATTGAGGAAGAACCAGGAAAAGTGTACCGCTATAAAAGTGGAGACACGCAGGTGTTGATGTATGTTTTGCAAGCCGCTACAGGTGTTACCGCTTCACAATACGCTTCCGAAAAATTATGGCAAAAAATGGGCGCAGAAAGTGATGCCATGTGGAGTTTGGCAGGAGATGAAACGAGTGCGGAAAAAGCTTTTTGTTGTTTTTATGCGACCTCCCGCGATTTTTTGCGCTTGGGGAAATTAATTAATCACCGCGGTAATTGGAATGGGCAACAATTGGTAAGCGAAGCTTATGTCAATGAATTTTGTACCCCAGCACCTTTATTAAAAGGCAATGGAAAACCAAATCAACTCTACGGATTTCAATATTGGGCGTATACAGGATTACCTTATGAGGTGACTTATTTTAGAGGCATGTCAGGGCAATACATTATTTCCATTCCATCTAAAGATTTAGTCATTGTTCGCACAGGCTCTGGAACCTTGCCCAATTGGGAAAATACGCCAACAGTTACAGATGATGCTTTAGAAGGACATTATCAAGAATTGCCTGCCTATATAGCTATCGGCATGAGTTTATTGGCCCAAGTGGAAAGATAAGAGGGAAATCATTTCTAAATTTAGTAAATCGCTTTCGTGATGCTTATCACCAAAAGAGGAGAGCGAATAGTGTATCTTCGATTTAATTTAAATCATTTAATCATGAAAAAGCTCATTTTTATAGGTGTTTCATTTCTGTTTACTTTAAATAGTTGCACGCCTACCGAGCACGACAGTTCACAAGAAGTTAATGTAGAAAATGAGGTGGGCGAAGCGGATCTAACCGAACAATTACCAGACGGATTTCAACTGTTGCAATCGACTTGTTTTTCCTGTCACAATCCAAATCCTGCGAGCGAGTCTGTGGCAGCACCAAATTTAGCAGCACTAAAAAGCGTTTATTTTAAAAATTTCCCAGACGAGGCTAATTTTGTAGATGCAATGTCTGCTTTTTTATCAAATCCTTCTGCGGATAAAGCAATACTTCCTGGTGCTGTTAATCAATATGGACTTATGCCACAGATGAGTTTACAAGCGAATCAATCCAGAGCGACAGCTCTTTATCTTTATGCCAATGCCGTCGAAAATGAAGAATGGTATACACAGGTTTTCCCAAAGGAAGAAGCCCGTGTATTAGCAAATAGGGCTGACCTTTCTTATGTAGATCGGGGTTTCGAATATGCCATGGCAACGAAATCAATTCTCGGAAAAAATTTAAAAGAAAAAATCAATGCAGAAGGCACATTGGCTGCCGTCCAATTTTGTAATATCAACGCCTCGCATTATACAGACAGCATGTCTGCCGTTTACAATGCAGAAATAAAAAGGGTGAGTGACAAGCCCCGTAATAGCAGAAATCAAGCAAACACGGCTGAACTTAAAATCATTAATGATTTTAAAACACAATTAGCGAATGGAGAAATAATCACACCACAGACGATTGAAGAAGAGGATCTTGTTTACGGCTATTATCCAATTGAAACAAACGACATGTGTCTTAAATGCCACGGCCCAATAGAGACAATGGACAATGAAACCCACCTCAAAATAACGGAGCTTTATCCTTCAGACAAAGCAACAGGTTATGCTACCAATCAACTGAGGGGAATTTGGGTGGTGAAGATGATGAAGTAGTTGCCAATCGAAACGGTTATTTCCGCCAATAGGTCCACAAAAAGGCAATAAAAATATTTGCTAGTGAAAAGACTTGCCAATACCAATAGTCGCCAACACTTATGCCCAATGTTGCTACCATAAATACAGCGGTTGCATGCCATGGCACAAGTGATTCTAGCATTGTACCTGTATCTTCTAGTGATCGAGAAAGAATGTTGCGAGGAACATGAGCATCATCAAATTTTTTCTTAAACGCATCCCCAACAATGAAACTTGTAGCGTATTGATTGGAGGTCATAGTATTGGTAATTCCAGTTGAAATAAGTGCGGCTCTGACAAGTGCACCTTTTCCTTTCACAAAACCAAAAACACGATTTACGATTGTAGGCATTGCTTGGATATGATCAATAGTCCCGACAAAAACAAAAACCAATAAGGTGATAACTAAAGGTTCTTTTAGGCTATAAATTCCTCCTCTTGTAAAGAGTGCCTCCACATTTTCTGAAACCGTAAAACCAAGTGAATCGGTATTAAACCCACCAACAAGACTATCCAAAATTATGGACGAGTTAAAATCTTGAAAGAGAAAAGCGAGGATTAATGCGCTAAAGGAAGAAATGACGAGCACGGCTAAGGTGGGCAGTTTTTTAAGTGATCCAATCAAAACGATTAAAGGCGGAATGAATAGTAGGAGGTTGAAATGAAAACCTTTTTTGATTTCGACTAAGGTTTGTTTGGTGATGAGCAAACTTTCAGGCGATCCTTCAATCGGATAAAGTATGCCCCAAATAAAATAGAAGAGCAGCGCAAAGAATGCGGCAGGTATGGTTGTGCTGAGCATGGCTTTAATATGATCATAGACCGTTACCTCTGCCGCGATTGCTGCTACATTCGTCGTATCGGATAGGGGGGAAAGTTTGTCGCCGAAAAAAGATCCTCCAATTATGGCGCCCGCAACAATAGCCAAATTGGCATTTGAGGTTAAAGCAACGCCCATCAGGACAACGCCGATTGTTGCTACCGAGCCCCAAGACGTTCCGGTGAGGGTAGAAAAAATAACGGGTACGATAAAGGCAACAGGATATAGATAAGCCGGTTCAATGATTTGAATACCATAATACACCAACATAGGAATCGTTCCACTGACAATCCACGAACCAATCACTAAACCAATTGCCAAAAGGATGAGGAGGGCGGGCATGGCCTTTCCAATCTTTTTAACAATGCCTTTCATAATAGCATCCCAAGAATAACCCAACCACAACAACTGTGAAATAGCGACAATACTCGCGCACAAGAAAATAAATTCTAAGGCAAATGGTTTTTGATTTAAAAATAAAGGACCAATGAGTAAGCCATAAATAATTAAGCCGAGCAAGATTAGAACGGGGAATAACGCTTGCCCAAATCGAGGATGTGTATGGTTTGAATTTGCCTTCATAAAGGGGATATGACAAGATACATGTTTTTGTAAACAGATACAGCGCAAAAGATTAAATTTGTAGAATAGATTGAAAGGATTCAAATGAAAAAAGACATTGAAATACCAAGCGTTGAAGGCGTGTCGGTAGCGGTAGTAAAGGAATTAAATGAAGAAAAAACACATGAGGTGTATAATGTCTATATCCTTAATTTGAAGGAGGTTGAACTGACAAATGTAATGGTGTCCTCAAAAGGATATGGGATTAATAGTTTAACAGAAGAGCGCATTAACACGTCTGTTTTACGTCACTTTTTAGGCACTATTGGAGCAAAATCAGTCGCGAAAATAGAACCAATTGTGGAGGAAGTATTCGGCATCAACAACGAATATTGGGTGAGTTTTTTTGAGGGGGATCGCATGTTCGATAAAAAATATATTTTCCTTGCTGAAACGATAATAGAATCGAATATGATTGCTGTTCCGCTTATGCAAGATGTGCGTGGTGTTGTCATATAATTCGATCATGAAAAAGTTGATATAAATACTTTTTATTATATTGTTGTCAAATTATAACCCATGCAATTAAGAAAAATAAGTATTGAAAAGATCCTGTTTTTAGATATAGAGACAGTGCCACAAGTCTATAACTTTAGTGAGTTAGATGAAAAAACAGCAGAACTTTACACCCTAAAAACCAAGTTTTTACAAAAAGATGGCGCTACGCCTGAAGAGGTGTATGAACGCGCTGGTGTGTATGCTGAATTTGGTAAAATCGTGTGTATTTCATGCGGAATAGTAACCGAACGTTCGCGAGGGAAAGAGATTCGGATGAAATCATTTGCCAGTGATGATGAAAAGCAATTATTGGAAGATTTTGCGGAAATGCTCAACCGCCATTACAATACCCCTTATCATATTTTATGTGGTCATAATGCAAAAGAATTTGATTTTCCGTTTATTGGAAGACGGATGCTAATTCACGGAATAGATTTGCCAGGTGTCTTAGATATTGCGGGAAAAAAACCGTGGGAAGTGAATCATTTAGACACCATGGAATTATGGAAATTTGGTGATTATAAACATTATACGTCCATGAGTTTATTGTGTCATATTTTCAACATCCCTACCCCAAAGGATGATATTTCAGGAGCAGATGTGGCACGTGTGTATTATGAAGAAAATGATTTGGAGCGGATTGTTACCTATTGCCAAAAAGATGTGATTGCGCTCATTCAACTCTTCTTGAGGTTTAGAAATGAACCTTTGGTTGATGAGGATAATATTGTGTATTGATTTTTCTAGGCTTAACTATAACCAACCTCCTCCAATTATTCCCGAAGCAGTTAAATAACCCACGGTTATTTGTGACCCATTAATAAAAAAATGGAAAAGCATACTGTATTTAATATTTCCAAATTTACGATAGATAAAACCTAGCGCTGCGCCAAGCGCGAACATGGCTAAAAATTTAAGAGGTTGGAAATGACTGAGTGCAAAGATCGCTGCACTCATCCAAATCGCTCCATTTTCGGAAATACCAGAGGCCATCATTTTGTGGATTAAAAAACCACGGAAAACAAGCTCTTCGAAAATAGCAGGAAGGACAGCCATGGTAATCATCAGAAAGAGGTATTGAATGGTGTCGTCACTGAAAATAAGGTTACTTTGGAGTTCGTTTGTTATAGCTTCGCGCTCCAGAAAGGCGTTCGGAAGAAGGTGGCGCAAAGGTTCGTTTAGCCATTCCAAAAGAGGGAAGAAAAAAAGTGCCGTTAAGGCAAGTAGTGCCGTTAAAGCAATGAATTGTGCTTTGCTTTTTTTCAGTAAGATGAGGTCATGAATTTGATCTCCCGACAACCTAAGGAAGAGTAAAAAGGCGAGAAAAAAAGAAAAGACTTGCGAGAAAAAAACCAATGAAAGATAGATGCGAGGATCGGAAAGATCGGCTTTTAAGAAGGTTTCGGCACTTACGACTGATGAAATACTAAGCGTCCAAACTAACTCACCAGTGATCGACATAAAAACCACCAAAAAGATGAAGAACAAGACTTGTGCAGCTGGAGATAAGGCTTTAATCATAACTATTGAAGAACAACTTTACGTTCAGAATCTAATTTGAGTAGAATAAAAATCAAGACGGAAAAAGACATCATGGAAGATCCTCCATAACTAAAGAAAGGGAGTGGAATTCCAATTACCGGGGCTAAACCAATCGCCATCCCGACATTAATCATAAAGTGATAAAAGAAAATACTTGCAACGCAATACGCATATACACGTGTGAAAACAGAGCGCTGACGCTCGGCCATAACAACCATTTTAAGCAATAGAAAAGTGTATAAACCGACTAGGACAAAGGCACCGATAAAGCCGCGTTCCTCACTCCATGTACAGAAAATAAAATCGGTGCTTTGCATGGGCACATGGCGTTGACTTGCGTTTGCCAAAGTGGCGGATTTAAACCCTTTACCCATAAAGCCTCCCGACCCGATAGCCGCCTTGGCGCGGTTAATATTATACCCTTTTCCATCTGGATCATCAATTTTACCCAAGAGTAAATCTATCCGTTCTTTTTGATGAGATTGAAGAATATTGGTATACCCTATTTCGACAAAATTGACAAATATAACTGCTATAAGAAAACTACCAATTAAGGATCTATAGAGCGGCTTACGGTTTCGTTTCATCACGAATGAACGAATGATTGCAGCAAATATACCAGCCAACAACACCAAGACGATAATGATTCCAGCATTACCGGATAGTTTAATTTTAGTGAAAAGAAACATAAAATTAGTGTCCGCCACAAGAAGCGTAATCACGGCGATTATCACAGCAATTACCAAGAAGAGCAAGATGTTACCTGCATACCCTTCACGGTATAAAACCAATAGAAAAGAAGTAAAGATAATGAAAGTTCCAGCATCTGGTTGCAATAAAACAAGGACACAAGGTAGACCCAAAATAAGAGCTGTTTCCTTATTTTTAAGAATGAAAGGTATGATGCCCCAGAGGGTTGATAAGCCGGAGACATTTTTTAGCGATCGACTTTCTTTTGAACTGCTGTTTTGATCTATAAAACGCGCCAGTGCCATTGCGACTCCTATCTTGGCAAACTCCGAAGGTTGTATTCCAACACCACCAAAACCAAACCAAGAACGAGCTCCATTTATTGGAGATGTAAATAAGACGGCAATCAATAAAAGCATGGTAAAACCATAAAACCAATAGGCATATTTTCGTATAAAATTGGATTCTAAAAAAAAGATGACAATTCCTAAAAAGAGTGAAACACCAAACCACATAATTTGTTTGCCGTGTTCAGTGTCTAAACTGAAAAGCCCCGGGTTATCCGGATCAAAAACAGAGGAATAGACATTGCTAATACCCAAAAAAACGAGAATAAAGTAAACCGATAAAAGTCCCCAATCTATGTGTGCAAATAATTTATTCTCCTGTCCCCTCATTTTCGTATAATATCCTCCGCATCTGGAATCAGATTTGCGTTTAAAATTCTATTTTCTTTTGCTGTATCAGCCACTGTTCCTGTAATGTATTTTTCGATCATAAGACTCGCAAGCGGTGCCGACCACGTTCCACCAAACCCTGAGTTTTCGATAAAAACGGAGATCGCAATTTGAGGATTATCTCGCGGGGCAAAAGCCATAAAGTTAGAGTGATCCGTTAATTGATAGACCTTTCCACTAATGCGTTTAAAGTTCTCTACGGTTCCGGTTTTTCCGCAGATAGCAATACTGTCCAATCGGGCTCTTCTAGCCGTTCCTCCATCTTCATGAACAACGCGCCACATACCATCTATGACGGGTTCGAAATAAGCCGAATCTACCATGGTGTATTTTTTCGTGCGATATATTTCCGGTATTTCCCCTTGATCAATTGATTTAATAAAATGGGGAGGAATAAAATAACCGCGATTAGCCAATATGGCTGCTAGATTTGCCATCTCAAGCGGGGTAATCAAAACCTCTCCTTGCCCAATTGCAATCGATTGAATGGTGCTAAAAGCCCATCTAAAATTTAAATGTTTATCGTAGTAGGCGGCGTCCGGAACGTTGCCATGAACATTTGTCGGATAATCTACTTGCAAATCAGTTCCGATACCAAAACTGCGCACATATTTGGCCCAAATATCGAGTCCAATAGCAGCATCTTTAAAGATACTTTTATCTTTTCCTTGCTGAACAATTCGCCTCACCAACTGAATGAAATACGGGTTGCACGACATTTTAACACCATCTGAAACATTCATAGCCGTTGGATGATTGTGACATCCAGCTAAGGCTTTATTACACGGAAAACTTGCGTTTTCAGTAATCACACCCTCTTGCATTCCAATTAATGCCATGACGGTTTTAAAAATTGAACCGGGAGGATAAGCAGAGTTTAAAGACCTGTTTTGTAAAGGTAGGAGTGTGTCTTCTGCAAGTGCCCCATAATTTGCACCGAGATGTCGTCCGACCAATAAATTAGGGTCGTAAGTTGGGGCAGATATCATGGCTAAAATTTCTCCCGTAGCGGGCTCGATAGCAACGATACTTCCTAACTTATTTTGCATGAGCTTTTCCCCATAGGCTTGCAATTCCCAATCGATAGATAAGGAGAGGTTTTGACCTTGCACGGCTAATGTATCGTAATCGCCGTTTTCATATTTTCCTGTAGAGAGACCAATGGCATCTTGTAAATAGTATTTAACTCCTCGTTGTCCGCGAAGTTCTTTTTCATACATTTTTTCAATTCCACTTCGTCCGATATAATCACCCGATTTATAATAGCTATCTTTTTCAATGTCGGTTCCATTTGCTTCATTCATATACCCCAAAACATGCGCAGCTATTTTTTTCGGATAGACCCTTAAGGTTCGTGCGACTTCAAAAAATCCCGGATACTTGTACAATTCAGGCGCAATAACAGAAAATTCATTCGGCGGAATTTGGCGAACCAATTCTGAGGGCTTACGACGGGAATAATTACGTGCTTTATTCATTTTGGACACATACTCGTCCATTGAGATGCCTAATAATTTAGTGAGGGCTATACTGTCTGTATTATTTGTTTGCTTCGGAATCACATGAATGTCATAATAGACTTCATTCGAAATAATTTTAACACCATTTCGATCGTATACAATACCCCTTGCCGGATAGGTTGTAATTCGGTTTTCAGAAATTTGCGCTGCGCGTTCTTTCCATTGCGTGTCGACCACTTGCATGTAAAAAAGGCGGACAATAAAAATAAGGGGAATAATCAAAAAGATTAAAGCAATAACGTATTTCCGATTTTCTATATTTCTCATTTTTTAGAGGGTTTATAGAAAATATATTGAAATAAAATAATTAGAAGAAGTGAAAAAACGACACTGCTAATGGTTTTGGAAAGAATCAGGAAGAAAAGATCAAAGCGGAAAATTTCTACCGTGAAAAACCAAAGATGATGTATAAAAAGTAGCAAAGTGGCATAAGAAAGAAACCATAATTTACCCATATCATGAATGGTGGGTAGTAAAGTTGTATCATAACCATCACGTGGTTTAATCAATTTTAGCAAGGGTGGCCGCAAATAGGCTAATACGAGAGTCGCCGAAGCATTGAGTCCAAAACCATTTCCAAAAGCATCAACTGAAAGTCCTAAAACAAGTGCTACAAGCAAGGTGGCAAGCACATTTAACTCAAAAGGTAGGAGTAAAATCATGACCGGATAAATCATGGGATTGAGGTACTCATTAATTTGAATATTCTGAATGACCAATCCTTGTATGAGGACAATCAACACAAAATAGGCGCTATATTTTATCCATGGGCTGTTCATTGATCTTCAGATAAAATACGTTCTTCAATTTCTAATTGTTGCTGTCGCATGAGGTTTTTAACTACATAAACGTGATAAACGGCATTGTAATTTACATCCAACCTGATATTCAAAGAAATGGTTTGTTCACCATCCTCCGAAACAATTTCATCTATTGTTCCAACGGCTATTCCTTCTGGAAATTGTGTATCGCCTCCTCGTGTAATAACCCGATCGCCGATTTCGAATGGAACATCTCTTTTGACATCTTCTATTTGTGCAATTTCATTATTTTTCCCATTCCAATTGAGTAACCAGTATTCATTGTTTTTCGCTAATTTGACATTTACTTTAATGTCGTCGGACAATACGGTCATGACGATCGAATAATATTCTGAAACGTCAATAATTTGACCGATTAAACCGTTGTCTGAAATCACACCCATTCCAATTTCAATACCTTGTGCCGAACCTTGGTTGAGCGTAAAATAATTATTTATTTTATTGTTTGACGAATTAATTACAGTTGCGGGAATGTATTGAAATTGCTGTTTTTTAAGCGTATCATTTACATAGAAAATGGAACCTTGCAATGGATAAAAACTTTCGGGTAACTGTGCTTTTAATGCAGCATTGGCCGCCACCAAACTATCGTTGGCTGCAGATAAATTAAAATGTTTGGTGATATTGTATCGTTTTTCAATAAACCAACCCACTACCGTCGAACTGGTATTGGTCATTTGAGATCGGTGAAAATCTTTACTATTGATAAACAGCCCTAAGACAAAGGTTTGAAGAATAATAAAGAGTAGAAAATTTCTAAACTTTTTTAAAAATTGAAATAAGTTCTGCATTGTATTTTATCATTCAATCTTTATTCTTTCAACTTATGCGGCGCTTGTTATAGCTTTTCAAAAGCTTAATTCATCCGCAACCTTTTTAGCGCATTAAGAATTGGAATCGTCCAATATTCTTAAGGGCGATACTCGTTCCTCTAGCAACTGCGCGAAGTGGATCTTCCGCAATATGTATAGGGAGTTTAGTTTTCTCAGAAATTCGACTATCTAAACCACGCAACATGGATCCTCCACCCGCTAAATAAATACCTGTTTTATAAATATCCGCAGATAATTCTGGCGGGGTCATCTCTAAGGCGGTTAAGATTGCTTCTTCGATTTTTGAAATACTCTTATCCAAGGCATGTGCAACCTCCGAATAAGTAATTAAAATCTCTTTTGGAATACCGGTCATTAAATCTCGTCCACGAACGGCGAACGGCGGCGGCGCTTTATCTCCAAGATCAGTCAGTGCTGATCCTACTTCAATTTTGATTTGTTCTGCAGTACGCTCACCCACCAAGATATTGTGTTGGCGTCGCATGTATTCTTCAATATCAGTTGTAAAATCATCACCCGCAACACGAATGGATTTATCACAAACGATACCACCCAATGCGATTACAGCAATTTCAGAAGTACCACCACCTATATCAATAATCATGTTACCCATTGGTTCTTCCACATCAATACCAATACCAATAGCAGCTGCCATTGGCTCGTGAATCAAGTAAACTTCTTTGGCACCTGCGTGCTCACAACTATCTCTTACCGCTCTTTTTTCTACTTCAGTGATACCAGAAGGAATACAGACGACCATTCTCAATGAGGGTGTAATCAATCGATTCCCTGTGTGGATCATTTTGATCATGCCACGGATCATCTGCTCGGCCGATTCGAAATCAGCAATCACACCATCTTTCAAAGGGCGAATGGTTTCGATTAACTTATGTGTTTTTCCGTGCATTTGTTGTGCCGTTTTACCGATCGCAACAATTGCTCCTGTTTGAATGTCACGGGCAACAATTGACGGCTCATCAACAACAACTTTGTCGTTCATAATGATCAAGGTATTGGCTGTACCGAGGTCAATTGCAATTTCGCGTGTAAAAAAATCAAATAGTCCCATTAGACGTTTTTTATTTCAGTGGTTCGTGGTATAATATTCAGTTTACTGCTTTAAGCACAAAAGGTTACTTTTTAAACAGGTGGACACTTATTTATCTATTTTTTAATGTTTAAAATGGCGGTTTCCTGTAAAAACCATACGCATTCCAACACCATTACAATAATCAATAGAAAGTTCATCTTTGATGGAACCTCCTGGTTGAACAACAGCAGTTATTCCTACGTTGTGGGCAATTTCAACACAATCAGGAAACGGGAAAAACGCGTCTGATGCCATTACCGCACCATTTAGATCAAAATTAAATGATTGTGCTTTATGTATGGCTTGTCTCAATGCGTCTACACGAGATGTTTGTCCTGTTCCACTTGCCAATAGTTGGCCGTTTTTAGCTAGTACAATTGTATTTGATTTGGTGTGTTTTACCAATTTGTTGGCAAATTCCAAATCAATTAATTCTTGTGCTGTTGGAACAGCATTCGTTTTCGGTTCGAAATTTTCTTTGCGATCCGTAATTAAATCTTTTTCTTGCTCTAAAATTCCGTTCAGAATTGTACGCACTTGTTTTTTAGGTAGCTCAACTTCTTTTTGAACCAATATTACACGGTTCTTTTTTTCTTTGAGCACATCAATCGCTTCTGCGCTATAGGCTGGAGCAATTACCACTTCGCAAAATAATTGATTTATTTCTTGTGCGGATGCCAGGTCAATTTCAGTATTTGCAATCAAGATTCCACCAAAGGCTGAGACAGGGTCACCTGCTAAAGCATCTAAATAAGCTTGCTTCACCGTTGATCGTGTTGCCAAACCACATGCATTATTGTGTTTTAAAATCGCAAAAGTAGGTGCCGCTCCTTTAAAGTCATTCATTAATTGAACGGCAGCATCTACGTCCAATAAATTATTGTAAGACAATTCTTTTCCATGTAATTTGTCAAACATGGCATCTAGATCGCCATAAAAAACACCTTTTTGATGCGGATTTTCACCGTATCGTAAAACTGTCGCTTCAGAAATGCTTGCTTTGAAAACATCTCGTTCACCTTGATTGAAGTAATTGAAGATATGTGTATCGTAATGAGAAGAAACCTCAAAAGCTGAAGCAGCAAATGCTTTACGCTCTTCTAGTGTTGTGCCTTCCTCAGAAGCTTGAATAATTTCAAGAAATGTTCCGTATTGATTTTTTGAAGGGATAATCACCACATCTTGGTAATTTTTAGCCGCCGCGCGAATCAATGAAATACCACCAATATCGATTTTTTCAATGATATCTGCATGACTTGCACCAGAGGCAACGGTTGCTTCGAAAGGGTAAAGATCTACAATGACCAAATCTAAATCTGGTATTTCGTATTCTGCCGTTTGAGCTTGATCTTGTTCATGATCTCTGCGCGAAAGAATTCCGCCAAAGATTTTTGGATGTAATGTTTTTACGCGACCACCTAAAATGGAAGGGTAAGAAGTAAGGTCTTCCACACGCTCAACAGGAATGTTTAATCCCTCAATAAAACTTTGTGTTCCTCCTGTTGAATAAATCGTTACACCTTGTGCGTGAAGTGTTTTAACAATTTCGTCTAATCCTGTTTTGTCAAATACAGAAATTAGTGCATTTTTGATCCTTTTTTTGTGCGCCATTTTACTTTAAAGTCGATTCTTATTTTAGAATAGACAAAGGTATTATTTTACGTGCGACTTTTGGGGCTATTTGGAAAGAAAAATGCCTATCTTTTTAATAAATGAAGTCATTTAGTGATTATTTGTTAACAATTCGGCACCCGAGTCCTTTTCAAACTTGTTAATTGTGACAAATGGCGCCATTTTACCATCCACTTTTATAGACTTTTGTTCCTGCTCCACAATCGTGTTTTTCACAATAAATTCTCCCGGCGTTTAGACAAATTTTTTGGGGAGAAATATCGGCGACCCAATCGTCAATAATTTGAGCCAAAACATAGGCTCCTGGATAAAGCAACGTTTGCGAGCGAACGAGTGGATATCCACCTGCTTCCATAAATTCTTTTTGTAAATAACCGTATGAGACGCATGAATTCATCACAACGACCGTGCGTTTATCGGTGTGATTGTACCACGGCTTTATGTTGATATAATCCATCACACCATTATGCCCATTAAACAGAAAGAGGTCAGCATGACCACCGCCTAAAATGGTGTCTTTCTGTTCGGTGTAAATGGTGTCTTGACGGTTGACGGAAATAGCGGCTAAATAATCATTAATACAAGCTTCCATGCGGTCTCCACGATAGGCATCAGCGACTAAATAGACGGTCGTATTTGAATAGGTTTTTTTGAAAACGACGCGTTCGAGTACATTCGTGTCAATGTCAAATGCGTCATATACAAGGAGCCAATCGCTTCGTTTTTTGAAATATGCTTTTGTACCGCCACTTGTGGCCCAATAAAGGTTGGTTTTTAGACTCATTCCGTCGCCTAAGGAGGGGGTGGTAGGAACGATACCTTGGTGAATATTGTCGCACAAAGGTATGTAAGCGTGAACAACCAGTGGTTTTTTCGAACTTATTTTTTCGTTTAGTCGAAGTTGAATTTGTGAGCGGTCAAAGGTGGAATCAATTGGCGTGAAAACGCCTGATTGTAATGAATCAATAGATTGAATTGACGCTGTTGTGGTATTTAGTTCATTGTTTTTAGCGGCAGATTCGCACCCTAAAATAAAGACTAAACTAAGATAAACAAGCGCTCTCATTTACCAACCCCAATCGATATAAACGAATGATCTTTCAGGAAACCAAGTTGTAAATTTGATTTTGTAGCGTTCCCAAAAGCGTTGTGCATTCAACAGACAATAATTCTTAAAATATTTTTTAAATAAAGTCTGTACTTGTCTGTTGATCGAAGAAAGGCGGCTTCTCCCACACTGAGCACAATTGTTTTTATAATCGAACAGAGCACTGTGTTGGCTAATTCGGTTTCTTTTTCTTCGTCTGGTAATTCAGGGTCAAAGGTTCCTATTTCGAGCCAAAGTGCAGTGTGATGAGTTACGGTTTCGCGGCAACCATTTTCGTCTAATTCGCTTGGTGAATAATAGTCGATCGGTTAAATTGATTTTGTGATAAATAGGTAAAGGTGCTTTCTTGCCCAAAGAAAAAAGAAGTGTTATTTTACATTGATAAAACCCTCATTTTCATTGAATTTTGAAATTTTTACAGAATCTTTGAAATATCTTCGTACGTGAATCGTCTTTCAATAGGCAAGCAAGAAAAATGGCAAACGCAAACGAAATTGTAATTTCTAAAACAGTGGAAAAGGAGCAAAACAGGCTCTTTAATTTTATTCGGAAACGGGTAAAATCGACCTTGGATGCAGAAGATATTTTACAAGATGTTTTTTATCAATTGGTGCGCGTTTCTGAAGAGGTGAATACGATTGAGAAGATGAGTGCTTGGCTTTTTCAAGTGGCACGCAACCGGATTACGGACCTGTATAGAAAGAAGAAAAGTTATACTTTTTCAGATATGGGCGGATCGGATGATGAGGATGAAGGGTCCTTACAATTTGAAGATTATATTCCGGATTTAACGGATATGCCGGATGCTTTGCTGACGCGTGAAATGATGTGGGAAGTTTTGGAAGAAGGGCTAGCCGAATTACCTGAAGAGCAACGCTTGGTTTTTAATTTACACGAATTTGAAGATGTGCCATTTAAAGAAATGGCGGAGCAGTTGGGCGAAACGGTGAACACTTTAATTTCTAGAAAACGCTATGCTATTTTGCACTTGAGAAAAAAACTAGCGGCTTTGTACACTGAAATTGTTGAAGATTAATAATTGAAAGAGATGAAAAAGAAAATGATATTTATTCCGTTTTTCTTTATTGGAATTGTGGGGTTGTTGATTTGGGGGCTGATGCATTTATGGAATTGGTTGGTGCCTGATGTTTTTGGTTGGTCGGTGATTACGTATTGGCAAGCGGCCGGATTGTTGTTACTTTCTAAGATTTTATTTGGAGGATTTGGAGGTGGAGGCAAACATAAATGCCATTGTAAAGGTGGCCACGATAGCGGGTGGAAACACAAGTTTAAAAATAAATGGATGGCCATGTCTACGGAGGACAAACGTAGATGGGAAGAGAAATTTGCAGGCACAACTGCTGGGAGAGAATGCCGTGATGATCGTTCTGAATTAGACTCAACAAAGATGGATGATAAAGAATAGTTGGATGTAGCAAATTGTTTAAAATGAACCCTTTTTTAGAAGAAGCGGTTCATTTTTTTTGTCGTTTAGGACGAAAAGTAGACGATTTTCTTTTTAATGATGCGGTCGTATTCGTCACGAATATAAACGAGATAGGTGGCTGACTCAAAGTTGCGAATTGGAACGGAAGTGATGGGATTTAGTTCTTGATCGTAAATTGTTTTTCCGTCGAGGGTATAAATGGATAAATGGGCCTGAAGATTAGGATCGGCAAGCAGCACGGTGAGAACACCTTGCGAAAAATTAAGATTAGCCCAAGGACCAGCAGCAACAGTTCCATCTTCGGTGACGAGAAAGTTAAACGTAATGGTGTCGTGCAAAGATGTGTCTGTTAAACTACTGATAAGATAACGAACATTTCCTTCGCCGAGGACGCCATTAACCGCTAAATTTAGTGAGATATAAGCCTCTTCTCCAGGGTCAAGAACGCCTAAATTACCACTTTTTGGCAGAATGCTGTAGCAGGTTTGATTGGTGCATATTGTTGCTGACCATTCGGTTAATAAGGCATTATCTAAGCGATCAAAAACTAGACCTTGCGACTGATTTGAGATATTTTGGATGAAAATAAACTCGGTATTGTAATAATTGGCCGCTACTGTTTTATTGAGTTTTCGGTTTGGGGAATAGTCTAAAATTTGTGCTGTGCCAATTAATGGTATAAAGAGCAGAAAGGCGAATAATTTGTACATGCTTAAATATAAGTAGAATGTTGTTTTATATTGTGATTCATTTAATTTCCCCAATTCATTCGACAACCTAACATGAGTCGACCCGGTAAGCGAGACGCTTCGTTGAGCGAGCTGGGTTCTGGACTGCTTTTACCTGTCGTTTTTCCGAAATACGTTTTTGATGTTGTCATATAAACCGCTTGCGAATAGCTCAGATATACGCTTAAAAAAGACCAGTTTTTTTCAGCTTGAAGGTGAATGGTTGGACTAAAACAATCGGTTGCAATTGAACCACGGGGATACCACGTGGGGAAATACCCTGTTGAAGATTTGTATCCACCACCAGGTCTTGAAACCTGTTGAAATCCGCACCCAATTCCTAAGGCCCAATTTTTTTCGAACTTTCGAAATAGCAGTAAATCGGTGGACAAGAAATATTCATATCCTTCAAATAAGGCACTACTTTGATAACCTGCGGAAACTTCAGATGTTGTATGGGGCAAATTTGTTTCCAGTGAATCGCCATGACTTTTTAGTGTGAGATCAGTTGTGCCACTAAACTTTCCAATACCCAATGAAAAGCGGTGAGCAAGTCGCCATTTCTCCCGACTGATCCAATTCACATTAAAACCGAGCGATAGTCCTAAAGAAAAATTAATTTTCGAATACGTGACGTCATAAACTTCTGTTTCATAGCGTCGTCTGTCGTAGCTTGTTGGCGTTGAACTATTTTCAAATTGTTGCGGATAAAAAACCATAGAATAGGGGGCAATTTCAGCACCAAATCGTGGCCCAATTTTTTGCCCAAATGTGGGGTTAATTAGCAAGATCAATAAAAGTGAACAAATGAATTTCATGCGCTAGGTCAGAACCTGTTTGAGAGAAAGATACTTAAATTACTTGAATTCAGATTCCTTGAACGTATATTCATGTCGAATTATCTAATTCAAATCAACGTTGTGGTGAATTGTAAAACATTTCATTAACTTAATCAGCAAATACAGCAAATATGGAACTTTTAGGAGCAATTATAATTGGAGCTGCAGCCGGTTGGTTGGCAGGCAGAATCATGAAATCGAAATCGGAAGGGGTGGTTTGGAATATTATTTTAGGAATAGTTGGTGGTTTTTTTGGAGGATGGATCCTTCAATTTATCGGCTTTGGTGGTGAAAACTCATCTTGGATCGCATCCATCATTACCGGAACAATTGGTGCTTCCCTCTTAATTTTCATTAACCGAAAATTGTTTAAGCGATAGGCTATATATTTATCACGTCCTCTGCTTCTTCCGTCATATAAGGTGTGACGGGCATTGAATCGATACGCGCTTTTATTGGTTTAATATATTCCAAATAAGAAGGGAGTAGGGAGTCAACCATAGGCACAGAAGTTGGAAATTTTTCGGCGCGGTGATCAATTTGTTGGCCATTTTTCCAGAAGCGATAACAAACATGTGGCCCTGTTGCTAATCCAGTGCTACCGACATAACCAATTGTTTGTCCTTGTTCAACATAAACCCCTTGTTTAATGCCTGGAGCAAATCCTGACATATGCAAGTATTGTGTCGTGTACGTATCGTCATGTTTCACCTTCACATAATTTCCATTGCCACTTGTATAAGATGCCGCTATTACTGTTCCGTTGGCAGTTGACATAATTGGTGTGCCATGCGGTGCGGCATAATCTGTACCTAAATGAGCTTTCCAACGATTTTGTACAGGATGAAAACGACGCATAGTAAAACCAGAACTGATGCGTGAATATTGAACAGGTGCCATTAAGAATGGGCGTCTCATTTCTTTACCTTCTTCATTAAAAAATCCGATTTGTGTGCGAGCCGAATCCAGAGCGTATTGAAAAGCGTAAAATTCATGTCCTTGATGTTTAAACCATGCCGAAGTAATTCCACCCACTGAATAGGGTGTTCCTTCCACTGATTTTTCGGTATAGATTACCTTAAATTCGTCCCCAGGATGAAGACGGAAAAAGTCAATCGTCCACGCAAAAACACCTGCAATATATTCCGCCATTTCGCCCGTCATATTGATGTCATGGAGTTGTTGATCTAAAGCAAATGTGAGGTTGGAGTTTTTAATAATTTCTCCGGATAAGATTTGTTCGTGGATTTCATTCGGTTTAGATCCTAGTTCAACCATAACACTATCTCTAAAATCAAAGACTACATACTCAACAATATTTTTAGGGTAGATACAATACTGTGCTTTTTTTGCGGTGTCGCCAAGTGCAGCAAGCACAATAAAAGGGGTTCCTTCTTTGACATATTTTAATCCTACTGTCGAATCTGCTGCAAAATCTGCTGCTTGATTGATATACCATTGCGAAACACCATAGGGAGCAAACATGTGGCTCATTGTCCAGTTGGGTTGAATCGTATCACGAATCACTTGAAAAGAATCTAAGGTAAACCCGTATTCAATTACGGGTGGTGGAATCACGATCGAGTCTTGTTCGATTAATGTTTCGTCTGAATTTGAATTACTACCGCATGAAAAGAAAAACAGGGGAAGGAAAAAGAGGCTGTAAAGCAGTGATTTATACATGAAAACAAAAATTTTGAACCGAAACGTGTAACAATTCAACAAAACTAGGACTAATCTGCATAAATTCCGAATCAATAATAAGTCTTTATTAATAAGACAATGTTAGTTTTGATCTAGGGAAATAAAATTATACTATTATTATTAGTATTTAGCCAAAAATATTTGTATTCTTGTTGAAAAATCAGATGATATGATTAAAGTTGAAAATCTTAAAAAATCATTCAAGTTAACTTCCAAACAGCAAAAGGAATTTAATACAACCGACACGGAAGCGAAATCCGTTGATGGTATTTCGTTTACGTGCCAACCAGGGAAGATTTTTTCGCTTTTGGGCCCAAATGGTGCGGGCAAAACGACCACGCTAAGGATGCTGTCGACTATTATAAAACCAACGAGCGGCACCATTGAAGTGGCAGGTTTTAATGTGGATATGCAGGCCAATGAAGTGCGAAAAAGAATTGGTTTTTTAACAGGATCAACAGGATTGTATGAACGACTTACACCAGATGAAATCTTGAAATATTATGCCGATTTGAATGATGTTTCAAAGGCCGATTTTGAGAAACGAAAGAAGCATTATTATGACTTGTTGGATATGAATGATTTTGCTAAAAAGCGAATCGGTCAATTGTCCACAGGGATGAAACAAAAAGTATCAATTACACGCACCATGATTCACGACCCAGAAGTCGTGGTATTTGATGAACCAACCTCTGGACTGGATGTCATCACGGCAGAAAACATTATCAAATTGATTCGCGATTGTAAGACAGCTGGAAAAACGGTTATTTTTTCTTCCCATATCATGTCAGAAGTGGATCTTTTATGTGATGATTTAGCTATTATAAATAAAGGTAAAATCTTGTATCAAGATACTATGCAACATTTTAGAACGAATATGAAAACAGCCAGTTTAACAGCTGAATTTATTCGAATCGTAAACGAAAACCAACCCATTAACGCTTAAATATTGACGAGATGAAAAAGATTTTAACCATAGCGAAGAAAGAATTTTTAGACATGTTTCGTGACAAACGCACGTTGATGCGAATGATCTTGATACCCTTGCTCGCTTTTCCCGTTATTATTTATCTAATTACGGCGCTTCAGGCGGCAGAGTCGGAGAAGGAAGCTACGAAAGAGTTGGTTGTTGGCTACCATTTAAATGGTCAGTCTTCTGCTATGATTGAGCGCATGGATACAACGGCGCATTTCAAGTTTGTACCTTATACTGACACAACAAGTCTAAGTGCTGCTGTGAGCAACGATTCTATTAATTTAGGCATTTGGTTTTCTTCGTCTTTTGATCAAAATTATGAGGCTCGAGAACAAGGTGAATATGGTGTTTTTTACCGCTCGGCCGATATGGAGGAGTACGATCGCTTTCAAGAGCTGATTAAAATACAAGAAGAATATTTGGTGCAAGAGCGATTGGCACAAAATGAATTGCCTGCTGAATATGTTCAACCTTTACTCCTCAATAGTCAAGGGGGAAATAAAAGTACCATGACCGAAACGATTGCGAAATATGCAGGCGGCATTTTACCTTATATTTTTATGGCTTTTTGTTTTATGGGCTGCATGCTGCCGGCAATCGATTTATTTGCTGGAGAAAAGGAACGTGGAACGATCGAAACCTTATTGGTGACGCCGGTTAACCGGGTGCATATTTTGGTTGGTAAAATGATTGTAGTAACGGCATTTGGTCTGCTCAGCGCAACGGTTTCACTTGTAGGATTATTGGGAAGTCTCTATTTGATGGAGATAGATCCAGAGTTAAACCAGATAATCGCCATGGTGATAACGCCACAATTGGTGATTATGCTCTATGCTTTACTGATTCCAACCGCCATCTTTTTTGCAGGAATAATGATTCCGGTTTCGGTTTATTCACGCTCATTTAAAGAGGCGCAAAGTATTTTAACACCGCTCAATATGGCGGTAATTATTCCAACGTTAGTTGGGTTTTTACCCGGAATAGAATTGGATTATACGACATCATGGATTCCAATTGTGAATGTCGTCCTAGCTACCAAAGCCATGATTGCGGGCGATCCAGATTTCGGACCAGTGATTATCACTTTCGTTTCTTTGATCTTTTTATCTGCTATTGCTGTCTTTATTTCGTTGAAGCAATTTGGGAAAGAAGGGAATGTGTTGCGTTAATTGTCTAAGGCAATCTACATGTAAAGACAACAATTATATTTTAACAAACAACGCTTGATATTCGATATTATCTAAAATGATTCGAGCAATGTATGTTCCGCTGGCATAATGAGCCATGTCAATTGTGGTCACAACTTTATTATCTTCGGAGGAAATTGTATTAAAATAAATTGTTCTTCCTTCCATATCAATAATTGAAAGCGCACAGTTTCCTGATGGATTATTTGAATTGTCATACGCCACGTTAATCAGACCCGTTGTTGGATTTGGATAAAGGCCAATTTCAAGACCCGGCAGAATGACAAAACAGACGCTATAAGGTTTGCCTGGCGAGCCACCCTCGCAACCAACAAACCAAGATGAAGCGAGATTCGGGTCAAAATAATTCTCATGATCAATCGCTTCCAATGTATAATTACTCACACTTGGATCAACTGGCCAATCGCCATCATTTCGGTAGAGTAAACTATTGACAAGCGCACCTTCTGAAGCGTACAAACGGATGGCATCCGATTTACCTAAACCAAAATCAAACCCTCCTGATACATTCGTAACCGAAGGATGTTGTTGATCGAAGAAAAACAAATCATTACTAAAAACCCAATAGCCATATGCAGGGATTGTCACGTCTGGCAAAATATACGTATGATCTGCCGCTGCATCTTTGAATTTGTAGCCATTTACGTTGATTGGCGAATCGGAATTATTTCGAATTTCAAACCAATCCCCAGAATTATAAGAAGTGACATCATCATTATAATTAATTTCAGTAATCGTTAACAGTTCTTGACACGGCGCATAAGCTCGACCAGGAGATCCGCCAATACAACCGCAGAACCAAGATTCGCCATTCGAATTTGTTTGATTTGAATACTGATTTTCCATACTTCTGCCCCAACCATCAGCGCATTCGGGGTAAGGTAATTTATCGTTATATTTTAAGAAAAACACCATTTCATTATGGGCATTAAACAATGTAATTGAGTCGTTTTTATTACTCCAATCGAATTTTGTCGAACCAATAAAATTGGTTACTTCTGGATATTCCGCCTTAAATAAATTTGTGTCTTCGCAGACCACTAAATAGCCATTTGAAGGAATCTCAATACCCGCTGGAAAAACATAT
>JALQVX010000015.1 GCA_023263555.1 Crocinitomix sp. | reverse complement strand
GATATATTAGCCATAATCAAACCTCATTTATGGATAAATTCGAGAATTACCTGAGCATTAATCGTGATAGTTGGAACAAAAAAGTAGACGCACATATTACCTCTGATTTTTACAATGTAGAAGGGTTCATGAAGGGGACTTCATCACTCAATGTAATCGAACTTGAGTTTTTGAAGGACATAAAGGGGAAATCTGTCTTGCATCTTCAATGTCATTTTGGACAGGATACTATATCATTGGAGCGTTTGGGTGCGATTGTGACGGGTATTGATTTATCTGATAAAGCGATTGAAGCGGCAAAAGAAATGGCCAAAGAGCTCGATAGCAATGCTCATTTTATTTGCTGTGACATTTACGATTTACCAAACCATCTCGATCAAGAATTTGATTATGTGTTTACCAGCTATGGAACGATTGGTTGGTTACCTGATATCGATAAATGGGCGGCCATTGTAAGTCGTTATCTTAAGCCTGGAGGAACTTTTGTGTTTGCAGAATTCCACCCCGTCATTTGGATGTATGATGATCAATTTGAAGGGATTATTTATTCATATTTTAAAGAGCACGCAATAGTTGAGCTTGAAACAGGTTCCTATGCTGATCGCTCATCTGCGGTAACCACATCATCAATTACTTGGAATCATGGATTGGGTGAAGTGATTCAAGCGCTAATTGATAGTGGACTTAGAATTGATGTTTTTAAGGAATACAATTACTCGCCCTACAATTGTTTCTACAGAGCAGTTGAAATGGAGCCGAACAAATTCGGAATAGAAAACATTGAAGGTAAATTGCCCATGGTGTATGCTTTGGTTGCACATAAAAGCTAATGCTAACCTGTTAGACCAAGCAAGGAAAGTCTGGCGAATTGCGTCAAAATTGTATTTTTTATGCAGGATGCCAATTTGACAAGGTAAAATGAAATAGTACTATCCTCCTTTTTAAGCTGCAATATCCCGTTAAATTTTTAATTTTACGTCACATAATCGTCTGATCAAAAGCGTAAAATGAAAAAGAATATCATCACAAAATCGGTTGGATCTATCTACCGTTCAATCTTTTTGCCTGTAACAAAGAAAGTTAACGCAAAGGTTTCCGCCTCTATTCCTAAGACACAATTGTTGGAAAAGCATGTGAAAAATGCAAAGCTATTACCTTCGAGAAAAGAAATGTTGGATTTATTTCCAAAAAATGCCGTTGTTGCGGAGTTGGGTGTAGATGAAGGTACATTTTCCGAGATGATTATGAATCAGACACAGCCTAGTAAATTTCATATTGTTGATTTTTGGGGAAGTAAAAGGTATAATCAAATGAAGCGGCAAAAAGTTGAGACTAAATTTGCTTCGCAATTGAAGGATGGTTCCGTGCAAATCAATTTAGGATTGTCTACAACAGTTGTTCACGATTTTCCAGATAATTATTTCGATTGGATCTATATTGATACAGATCATGGCTATAAAGTTACGCATGAAGAATTGGAAGCGTATAAAGATAAGGTGAAATCGGGAGGCATTATTGCAGGACATGATTATATTATCGGTAATTGGGATGGTGTAGTGCGTTATGGAGTAATTGAAGCTGTGCATGAGTTCTGTCTTAAATACGATTGGGAAATCATTTATTTAACGGCTGAATTGGATAATAACCCAAGTTTTGCGATCAGACGCCTCTAATTTAATATTGTCTATATGAAAACTGATGCTGTGTCAATAGAAGATTATCTCAAAAAGTTACCGGAAGATCGGGTAGAGCCTGTGCAAAAATTGAGACAAACAATTTTAGACAATCTCCCGGATGGCTTTGAGGAAACAATGAGTTACGGCATGATTGGTTACGTCGTTCCTCACCGCATTTTTCCTGCTGGATATCACTGTGACCCCAAACTTCCACTTCCTTTTATTAACATTGCTTCGCAAAAGAATTTTGTCGCACTGTACCATATGGGGATGTATGCAGATCCTGAGTTATTGAATTGGTTTACAAATGAATATCCTAATCATGTTAAATCAAAGCTTGATATGGGAAAGAGTTGTGTTCGCTTTAAGAAAATGGATCAGATTCCCTATGCCTTAATCGCTGAACTCCTCAAGAAAATGACTGCTCAAAACTGGATCGATCTCTATCAAAAAAATTATACAGATAACCGTAAGAAGTAATAAGACTACTTCGTTCCTAAGTAAACAAACGCAGGGGGAATGTTTACGGCTACGAATCCTAATTGTAATTTACCAAACTTCAATTCCAACAATTTCTTGGCATTTAGAGAATATTGATATTGCACAAAAACACCACCAGCTCTCAATACATCATAAGACTTGATGATGATGCGCTTTCTAATTTTGTCTGGAATGACAGCGAGTGGCAGAGAGGATAAAATAGCGTCTACCTCATGAACGCCATGGTCTTCCAAGATGTCATCCAACCGGTCCGCACTTTCACAAAGTAAAATAATTCGTGGGTCTTTGAATTTGTCTTTAAGAAAGGAGTAGAAAGCTTCGTTTAGTTCGATCACAAAGATGCGGCAGTTTGGAGCAGCGCGTTTCAATAGTTCTTCAGTGAAAACTCCCGTTCCTGGACCGAGTTCAATAATGTTTCGCGCAGTGGAAAAGTCGATCTTATCACACATTTTTTTAACCAAGTATTTAGAACTTGGAGCTAACGCACCTACTTGCTTACGTTCTTTAAAAAACGTGCGTAAAAAATTTCCCTTATGTTTCTTATTTGCTTCCACTCGTATCTTGTAAAGAAAGTATTCCATTGTTTACCAAACCATACACGATTCCTTTCAGTTTCATGCCATGTAAAGGGGTGTTGTTTGATTTCGAATGGGAGTCAATATCATCATAATTCAAGGATCCTGTAGGATTAAATAAGGTTAGATTCGCAAATTCATTTTCAGCAATTGTGTTACTTTTTAGACCAAAAATCTGACGTGGTTTTTCACTTATCAAGGTGATCTTTTCTGTTAAACTTAATTCAGAAACTTCATTTAAAAGTGGAAAGAGGGTTTGAACACCAATCATTCCAAAAGCCGCTTGGTCAAATTCAACTTCTTTGTTTTCAATATCTTCTGGGGTGTGGTCAGAACATACAAAATCGATCGTTCCATCTTTTAAACCATTTATTAATGCGATTCGATCTGCCTCTTCTCGAAGAGGAGGCAGCAATTTAAATGAAGCATCAAATCCCAAAATACTTTCTTGTGTAAAGACTAAGTTTTGTGCATAAACGTCACAGGTGACCTTTAATCCCTCGTTCTTTGCTTTGCGAATGAGTTCAACTCCTTCCATTGTGGAAATTCCTGTAAAGTGCAACTTGCCTTCCGTATAGCGAACTAAGTTTAAGTCACGCTCAATCGTCATGGATTCAGCTAAGGCAGGAATCGCTTTTAAACCCGTTAAAACACTCGCGCGACCTTCATGAACATATCCTTTTCCAAAGATGCTGTCGTCTAATGGGAATGAAATAATGTGTCCATCAAAATTCTTAGCATAGAGCAATGCTCTGTACATTATACCACCACTTACATGTTTGTGAAAATCAGTAAAGCCAATCGCACCAGCCTGTGAAAGGTCGTACATCTCTGAAAGGTTTTCTCCTTTCATATCTGCTGTTAGGGTAGCGTAAGGGTAGATGTCAACGGGTGAAAAAGCACCTCGCATTTTTAAGTACTCAAGTTGCGATTTGTTCGAAACAGTAGGTTGTGTGTTTGGTGTTATCGCAACAGCAGTCATTCCCCCTGCTTCCGCAGCTTTTAAACCAGAAAAGAGATCTTCTTTAACTTCATTTCCTGGGTCGCAAAAATTAACCTTTGCATCAAACCAACCGGCCGAAACATGAAGGTTTTCAAGCGCTATAATATGATCTGCTTCTTCATCTATCGTCTTAGCAATTTTAACGATCAATCCATCCTGAATGAGCAAGTCTCGAGATCCCGCATACGTTTTTGTTGAATCGATAATGGTACATGATTTCAGCAATATTTTCATAATTCCAAGGCGAATTTTAGTGTTTCCAAAATTTCAAGAGTAAGATCTCAAATAGCATAAAAAGCAGTGCCAAAATTAACAGAATTCTCCAGTATTCCGTTGCTTTTAGCTGATTAATTTCTACTTTTCCGTCCGTGCTTAAAACGAGAGGTTTAGCTTTAGTCCAGCCTATTTTTTGAAAATTTTCAATGATCTCCTCATCCAAACAGGTCGCTATTCTCGACTCTATTCGATTGTAATTCAAAGCTATAATCTCCTTAAAGTCTACTTGGTCTGTCAAGTTGTAAAAGCCTGAAGACTTAAGGGTTCCGTCTAAATGACTGAATGAAATCATTCGTGCATTTGCAACGTTTAAAAGTAAAGGAATAACATCTACTTGTTTCGATTCGTTTTTTAGGTGAATAGGGTTCTTTTCTGAAACAGCTGTCTGCAAAGGGAAATTAGTCATTTCTCCAATTGTCATGTAAAGTGGTTTTTGAAAAGATGCCGTTTCTGCTAGTCGTAAAAATGTTGCTGCAAAAAGCGCATGGTTTTGAAAGTTTGTGTACAATGGAAGGAGAGGACTCGATAAAAGTACGATCCGTCCATTCCCCCTTGGCGCATATAAGAGTGAAGGATTTTCAGATGATGTTCCGAAAAGAGTTGTGAATCGCGCTGTATTCGTAACGTTCAGGCGATAACGCTTAAATACTGATGGATTCCTGTAGTTGGAGGGTTTTTCTTCAAAAACGCCTGTGTAAAGCGGGTCGTCTGAATTGAAATAGGTTAATTCGGTGGTTGACGTGTCGATTTTTTGAAGGCTAGGTAGTTCGTTTTTCGCTAAAAATGTATTCCAACTAGAAAGATCCGCTTTCGGGCCTGGTATTAGGACCACAGTTCCTCCATTTTTCATGACTCCTTCAAGCAACTCTAAGATTCCACTAGGAATTTTGTCTGCATTTTGAACAATGACGAGTTCCTTGTCCTTGAAGTCGTCAGGTACCAAAGATTCCATTGTTACACTGGTTGAATTATAATATGACTCTAGGCTATACAGTTGATTGAGGTTCTCACTTGCATTGTCTTTACTGCTTACCAGTAGAATTTTAACATCCTCCTTAATTGTATACGTTAAATAGAAAGAGTCGTCAAAGAATAATTGGCTTGTCTCGATTTTTAATTCTCCTTTTTTAATCCCGGCCGAACGGTCAGTGAAGGTTATCGACTCTTCAATAAAGGATCCAGCGGCAACACTGATCCGCTTAGGCGCAGGTTCATTGCCATCAATAGAGAGTCGGATTGTGAGATCGGTTAAGTTTTCCAATGAATTGTTTTGAACGCGAAAATGAACGTCCACGGGAGTGTTGATGCGGTGTACAGGACTTTCGAACCAAATACTATCAATAAAAATATTCTCTTGATTAACGGCTTTCGCCTGATAAAAATAGGTTTGTATTTCAGGCAATTCAAGACTTTCTAATGTGTTTGTCTCACGTTGGAAATCGCTCAGAATAAAGATGCGGCGGTTGCCTTGTTCCTCAATTGAATTTAATAAATCGGTTTGTAAACGGAGTACGTCTTCCAATTGTGTTGAATTGGCTGTATAGTCCACAGCTTTAATCCTCTCAATGATTTCTGATTTGGCATAAAATCGTTGTTCAAGTGATGCTAAATCCCCAGTTAAAAGGCAGATACGTTCATTGTCTTCGAGTGATTTTACCAAATCTATCGCCTGGTTCTTTACTTCATTTAATAAGTCCCCATCTTTTCCCGCAGCTTGCATGCTAAATGAGTTGTCAAGGTAGATCGAAGTTAGATTTTCTGTCTTTTCTCCTTCTTCGTTGGGAAGATAAGGCTGAGCAAAGGCTAATATCAGTGCAGATAGAAAAAGAAGGCGACTGAGTAGGACGAGTAAATGTTTTAATTTTGAACCCGATTTGGAGTCTTCTACGACTTCTTGTAAGAATTTAACTCTTGAGAAATAAACAGTCTTGTATCTACGAAAATTGAAGAGAT
>JALQVX010000013.1 GCA_023263555.1 Crocinitomix sp. | reverse complement strand
TCAATGATCGGTTGTAAAACTTGTGTATGTCTAGCACTTCTAAATTTCATTTTGTTTTAACTAAATAAATCCATTGGACCTGCAATTTTTCGTTCTAATTCCAATAAAAAACGCTTGCGTTCAATACCGCCCGCATAACCTGTCAAGTTTCCATTTGTTCCAATTACGCGGTGGCAAGGAACGATTATCGCCAATTTATTTTTACCATTTGCACTGGCAACCGCACGAATGGCTCTCACATCTCCTAAAATTTCACTTTGTTCTTTGTAGGTTCGTGTTGACCCGAATGGAATGTCATTCAAGGATGCCCAAACGCGTTTTTGAAAATCCGTTCCCGTATAAATAACGGGTGATTGAAAAAAGGTTAATTCACCTTTAAAATAACGGTCTAATTCGGCTGCTAAATTAGTAAGAAGAGGATGGGATTCTTGCACTAATTCTGCTTGAAAAGACTTTTTCAAATCAGCAATTTCGTCGGCAAGTTCTGGTCGATCAGAAAATTCTAAAAGACACACCCCTTCATCACTCGCAAAAGAAATCAACTCACCAATCCGCGTTTGAATTTTGGACTCATAAAGGACATTTTCCATCTTTACGAAGATAAGCAGAAAAGCAACACTTTGTTTTATCGCACGTTTTAGAAATGAATTGAAAACAAAAATAATGATCTTTAAACGCATACTTTTAATTATCGTCCTTCTTCTAAGCACTATTGGATTTAGTCAAGATATCGATCATCCGTTGGCGATTCCTGATTCGTGTTTATTTGTTCCGAATGCTGTCACCCCCGATTGCGAGCAATTTGGTTGCGATTATTTCGATCCTATAATCGGCTGTCCAATCGAAGATTATAAACTTGTTATTTATAATCGATACGGAGAAATTATTTTCGAAAGTAATCGAAGAGAAGATAGATGGTGGGTGGCTTCAGTTGATGATGGTGTATATGTCTGGCAAATCACAGGAACAATGAGTGATTCAGGAACGCCTTTTGCGGTTTCTGCGAGAGGTCATGTTGTCGTTTTAAAATAAGAAGAATGAAGACCTTAAAAAACGGTTTATGTTTTTATTTATTTTACGCTATCACTGAATGGGATTACGCAAGATGTTGATCATCCATTCCCAATTCCAGATTCGTGTTTATTCATGGCTGACACCGTTTATTTAGGTTGTGGAGATTGTTTTCGTTGCAATGTGATCCATCCTTTTTTTAATTGTCCAATTGATGATTATCACCTTACGATTTATAACCGTTGGGGTGAGATTGTGTTTGAGACGAAAGATATTGACGAATTTTGGGACTTTAAATTTGAGGGCTATAATTACCTTGAGGATGGTATTTATATTTATTTTATCACGGGAGCAATGAGTGATTCAGGCACACCTTTTGCAGTAGAGAGGAGAGGGGAAGTGCATGTTTTTAGATGAATTTGAATGAAGACATTCAATAATTGAAAAAATAATCCGATATTTATCATTGTTCTACAAGTTGAGGCAACATTTTAAATTTAGATACGTCTACCTATAAACACTATACATTATGAAACTTAAATCAATTTTCCTTTTTACGCTTTTATTTACTGGATTAGGTTCTATGGCTCAGTCATTAGAAGACCGCGCTGAATTGCCAGAATCGTGTGTAACAATTACGACGACTTTATCTGCTGATAATGCGTTCGCGTTTGAGACTGATTTTACGTGCCAAGTATTTAATTATGGAATCTCGATTACAAATGAGTCGGGTGAGGCAGTTTATCAAACAAAAGACCAAACAGCAGTATTTGATGCATCTGATTTACCAGCAGGAACCTATGCTTATACGCTTGTTGGAACGACAGGAAACACAGTGGATTATATTCACGTGAAGAAAGAAGGAATTATTGTGGTGATTAAATAGTCACACTTTTTTATAGATTTAATGAGGACCGTTTCTTTTTGGAGCGGTCTTTTTTTTTCCAGTGGACTCGTGATTGGTGATTGGTGAATGGTAATTAGTGATTAGTGATTTGAAATTGGTGAAAAGTAGAAAGTACAGCGTATAGAGTAATAAGTACTTCAAATATTATATGCACCCGAAAAAATCTGAGAAAATCTGTGTTATCTGTAGTGATGAATTTAGTAATTGGTGTCTGGTGATTAGTGATTGGTCAATCCTTTTTTTACCGCAAAGACGCAGAGGACGCAAAGTAATTTACTGTGTCAAACCGCAGTCTTTAATCTTCTGTCTTTGATCTTTCGTCTTTGATCTTTTTTAGAGTCATTAGCCATTAGAAATTAGTCATTGGTTTTTTTTGGCGGGGTGATCTCGGCTTAGCCGAGACAAAGTAAGTCGAACCCCAAACCATCAAACCATCAGTTCTAATAGCTTTCGCGAAGCTACAGCGTAGCACAGCGATACAAATTTTGTTCATTGCAATCACAAAATCCACTCGATCTGACTGAAGAGATTGCAATCAAATCATCAATCAATCAAATCATCAACAAGCGAAGCGATCTTTTGTCTAAAAAAAAATTAAGTTTGTACTAGATGAATTTTGCTATTTTTTTTACGTGCAGTCCTAAGCTATGATCTTTAATTCGATTGAATTTTTGCTTTTTGCGATCGGATTTTTTCTGTTATGGCCCATTTTGGGTAAGCAGAA
>JALQVX010000352.1 GCA_023263555.1 Crocinitomix sp. | reverse complement strand
GGACACGGCACTGTTACATTAGTTGGCTCGGGGCAATAGGTTTAAAATGCAGATAATAATGCATCTTCACTATCTGGAATGTTGTAGGCATCTGCTTCCGTAACATGACCATCTTGATCGCTAACACGGGTTAATTTCATGCCTCTTCTAAACACAAGTTGTAATCCATGTTCTTTATCCCACTCGCATTCGCAGGCTAAAACGATATAAATATCCTTGTCATTTTTCAATCGTCTGCTCACAAAAATTTCCGTTGGATAAACAAAATTCCAAATCGTCAACGGTTGCACATCCTTCATCTTTTCCGGAAAGGTCTTTTCATTCAAATATTCTGAAAAATCGAGGAAATACTGATGGATATATTTGATCATCTGCAAACGATAAAAACTGCTGAGTTCTAAAAAATTGGTCAATGCCTCTTCTGCATCTTTTAAAAAATCACCATCTCTTTCAGGTTCAAATTCAATAAAAGACACGGGTAATTCCGCCTCAACTAATTCAACGTGAACGGGTGCACTTTTCCACCAATCTTCAATTTTTTCATTTTGATGTAATGTACCAACTACTTTTGATTCTATCGTTTTCATAAAAGAGGACTGTGTCGAATTTGAGACAAAATTACTGAAATATTTTTAAGCCGTAAAACGACCTATGAGTCAAAGAAAAAAATGCTACCATATAACGCCTGAAAGTTCATCTTCTATTCGCCATTCGTCATTTTCAAAAGTAAAAAGCGTTAATTGACTGTATGAACAATAACGGCCGCATTTAAAGATCAAACTAACCAATGCAAGTGAGGAATCTGAGTTAAATAAAGGTTGGTCGATTTCGAAAAAAGCCTTTTTTTCGTCCAAAAGCATAGAATTTTCATGATACACTGTAACCTCCTCATCAGTAAGGAAAGAAACCGCGTTAAAACGAGAAGTATCAAATTTACAAATCGGTTGTTTTTGATACGCTTCAAAATCAAAATCGTGTCTTGCGCGAAGGGATTGGTACGGGACCTGCGACTCTATTTGCTGATACTCATATGACGATAAAAGACCTTGAGACGGATTCAAACGTTTGATCTCGTATCCTAGAATAAGATACTCGAATAAAGAATCACTCTTCGTTTTTTTCGACTTTGATTCGCAACCGCAGAGGGAAGCAGCAAATCCAACGATTAAAATTAATCTATTAAAGCCGTATATACGCATCATTTTTTCTCCTTCAAAATCACAATTGAACCGGATAATAAATCGTGGATGGCTCTCCCATTTGAGTTCATGGAAACGGCGAGTAAAGAAAAAACCCCTAAGGTTGCTTTAATCAAATAACGAAAAATGGCAACAGGAAAAAGAATATTCTTAGTTGTATTGCTGCTTCTTCTCACCCTCAAATTAAGTGCACGGTGACCTAATGTTCCACCAATTAGACTTGTTAATATGGGATCGTAAAGAATAAAAACACAAACAAAGGTCCACAGTCGTGTATGATCAGAAACCTCCCCCATGCTCTCAAAAATCTTAGTCATAATAAAGGCAAATAAGAAGGTGACAATAAGATCAATGAACAGTGCCTGAATTCGGTCTTTTAAATCGGGGAGAATTAGATTGTTTTCCATTTTAAAGTTTATCTAAAAATACTAAAAGAAGATCGGAAGAGTAGATAAATTAAGACTAAACTTTCATACATCTCTTGCACCGCGCGAAGGGATTTATACTAGAATTTAATCTCAAGCAAAAAACCAATAATCTTTAACCGCAACTTTACCCCAAGTATTCAATAATTTTTGAATTTCAATTTTTCCATCTGGTGAAGAAACCACGATCATCAATTGCGGATTTTCAAGTTGTTCGATAACAGAAAAATCTTCCATTATCACGCCATAAATATCTTTTCCAATCTTTCGTTCATTATCACAGACCCAATGAAAAGTATCGCCGTAGGTTTGAATTAATTTAGCCATATCTTTTCCGTTTCTTCCTGCTCCCCATAATACCAAAGGACGGGTTTTATCACGATCTAATTCATAAAAGAAACGCAATTTCATATCAAAATAGCGGTTGTCTTTATATTCGTCCCAAGTGCGGGAAATACGGTTGGAACGATCGCGCCAATGGTGTAAAATCACATCTATGCCAATGATTTTAAGTCCAAAACGATACATTCTGAAACATAAATCATAATCTTCGGGATAAATCACAGGATTAAACGCATCTACTGCGTCAAAATCTTCTTTATGCATCAGCCAACAATGGGAAGGAATCACACATTCGCGGTAAATTTCTTGGTAATGGGCATTCGTGCGGGCCACTTCGTTTAACCAACGTTCGTATTTCAAAAAGCCGTCCCCTACTTCACCTTCATCCACAAAATGCTCTGTTCCGCCTGCAATGACATATCCTTTGCCATATTTCATCCATTCATCCACCAAGACTTGCAACTTATACAAAGGCATTCTGTCATCTGAATCCATGCGGTTGATTAATTCGCCTTTTGCTTGCGCATAACCGACTTGCAAGGTTGGAATTAATTTAGGCTGATCGCTATTTAAAAACCGAACGCGCGGATCTTTTGCTGCATATTCAGCCAAAATACTTGGCGTAGCATCCGAAGAATGATCATTCACTGCTAATAATTCCCAATTTTGATAGGTTTGGTTAAGAATCGAATCCAAACATTCGTGCAAATAGGGCGCGGTATCTTTTACCGCCATTATGATGGAAACTAAGGGTTGTTTCTCCATGATTCGGGTAAATTTTCTTTTATTTCTATTCGTTCAAAATCCTTGCTTTTTCGTGCGCCAGTTTCCTCCACCCATTTGGCCATTGCGGTTAAACCATGCATCAATTCTGTGGCTGGTTTTGGATTAAAAATACGTTTCATTTTTAGTTGGCACGAATACGCATGTTCCACTTCCAAACGCGCAGGGATATGAAGTAGATCAGCTGATGTTTTCATGACCCGTTTCACTTCTGCTGCCAATTGGTTGACGGTATACGCCACTTCTCCACCAATATTAATAATTTCGTTTTTCGTCGTTTCCATTTCGGCCGACAAGGCAATATAAGGCGCAACATCATCAATATAACTGAATGCACGCGATTGTTCGCCATCTCCAAAAATGGTTAAATCGGCTCCTTTTAGCAATTGATTCATAAAAATTCCCACCAC
>JALQVX010000347.1 GCA_023263555.1 Crocinitomix sp. | reverse complement strand
AAAGTGATGCCATCTGAGTGCGCCTCGGTGCAAGATGCATTGGACGCGCTGTGCCAAGCTTACCTCCGGGACCCTGGCACTGCTTTTACCTCTGGGTTCTCCGCTCGGTGTTGTTTGTTGGCGTGCTTCTTCTTTTCTTCTTCATTTCTTTGGAAATACCATCCTTGTGAAGATAGATATTGATCGTTTTGTATTTGAAAAATGCTTCAGAGATATACATATAGCCGTCGCAATCATTAGCTGTACCCCATGAATTTTTAATCAGAATATAGTTGGTTCCTTTTTGGTCTTTATATAAACCAACGGCATGCATTCCATGATCATCTGTTGTTTGCTTATTATCATACGCTAATTGACGCATTTCTTGCGTAATCACTTCCTCTTCAACAGGCTCCATAAAACAGTTGGCTTCCTTTTCAGCACCTGCATCCGAGAAATTCTTATTATCGCGCCCACTCACACGAATCGTTGATTTGTCTTTCGGTACAACCGCTAAACTTGATCTAAAATCAAAATAGCTTTCAGAAACATCCGCTCCCCAAGCAAATGTATACCCTTGTTTTAAGGCATATTCAGCTGCACTCCACATATCATTAAGTGGCACATTATACGAATCACCCCAAGCCCAGTTATCAGCAATTGCTAATTGACATTTTTGATTAAAAGGGTGATTAGAAAAAGACGTTAAAGACACATAATCATCCATGTTTAAACCCAATTCATCTCGATAAGAAATTGGATTGTATTCCTTGCCATCTACATTGAACTTGAACTCTTCAACTTTCGCAGGGACGGCGCCTAAATAAGCATCTAATACGCCTCGAATAGCTCCCATCCAAGAGGTTGTTAACCCTTTCCCTTTTGATAAATTATTACGTGCTTCTAAGACCCCTTTTACCGTTCCATTTAGCACGGCGGACAATTCGGAATGATCGTGACGATCGCTTCCATAATTTAATCCTTCGAATGCAGTTGAAGGCACAATTCCGTATCGTTTAATGACCCAAGGAATATCATGAAAAGCACCCCCTTCGGCAAAATTAGTATTCCCGTCTGTTCGAATATATTTTTCGGCTTTGCCTAAATAAGCGTGGTACACGATCCACATTTCAGAAAGATCTGTTCCTTGCTTTCCCATTCGATTCAGTTCTGATTCAAAAAACGACAAAGCGGAAAAACTCCAACAGGTTCCAGTCCATCCTTGCGAAAGTACGGGTGTAGCGTCTAAATGTGCAATTTTTTCAAATTGATAAGCACTTCCTTCTTTATTTGTAATTGTTTCTTGAGCGGTAGATGCGAAGACCGCAATCCATGCAAATCCAACAGCAATAAATCTTTTTAATTTCATTTCACGTTATGTTTAAGCACCAAAGTTGATTGATACAACTTCAGAAAGTTATTTAAATGTACTAAAAGTGTTGAAAATAGGAAGAAGAAATGTACTGAAGCTCCAATAAGCGGATAAATGCACAATTAAAAAGATGGAAGGAAAAATGTATGGACTATTTGTTCAAAATCCAGCCTGGAAAACCTTGTGACTTGAATTCACCCAATTTCTCTTCCGCTAATGCAGAAGATCCATAATCACCGACAGAAACGCGGTAGAGCCCCCCTTTGAAATCAAAAATAGACGCTTGATATCCCTTTGAACGCATATCTGCCACTAAATTCTCGGCATTTTCTTTAACAGAAAAACAACCTCCAATTACGTGATAATTCAAGCTACTGCTCTGAATGCTGTCAGTCGCTTTCTCCGTATTTCGTTCCTCAATTTCACCGTTTATTGCCGTTGCGGTTTTGTCTAATCGAATTGGAATATACAATTGATCGTCGAATTGATAATTGTAAACGTTGACGTTATCACTTAAATTCGCTGTGAGTTCATCCCACGATTTTACCATTTCCAATACTGGAAATTCAGCATCATCATGACGCAATTGATAGGTGCGCTCAGGTGCCTTTCGAATTGGATTAAAATCTGCGAATTGAATTTTACCTGTATCTATGAAATCAGTTTCCATAGGAATCCAATAGGTATAGAACATAAGTGGTATAGCCGCAGCAATTCCGGCATAACGAAGGATGCGTCGATTTTTCTTCGAACTGATAGGAATAATCTCTTGCTCCACTTCTTCCTCTTCAACTTCCTCGATACTTGAGGCGGTATTCAAAGCGATAATAAGGGGTTCACTTTCTTTCGGTGATGCAATTGGTTTAAGGACTTCAATCGTTTTTTCAGCAACTGGAGCTTCGGCAAAATTGACAAAATTAATCTCCGATAAACCGTAAGCACTTAACAAGATATTCAATTCACGGCTTTGCTCAAATACAACTTGACTATTTGCTTTAAAAAGGAAACCTATCTCACCAATTTCAACACGGTTACCAGTGTCCAGAGCCGCTTGCCAAGTCTTAACCTGCTCTTGTATAAATGTAAGTGCGGATGAATAGGTGATTCCTTGATTTGCCGAAACGGCGTGACCAAGCAAACCGTCATTGTGAATGAGATTTGGATTAAAGAGAACCGACTTTTTTGGGGGCGCAATTTTTTGGGACGACCAATTGATTACTGCTGATTGATAATTTGCAATAAAACCTCCAAAATGAGGTACAATTACGCAATCGTGTTCATGCAAAAGTTGTTCTATGTAAATTGATAGTTCCATTAATCTTATTCAAATTTAAGAAATGTAATCGAACAATACGAATGAATGCTTGATTTGTTTCCGTTTTCTGTATTTAAAAAACGCTTGTATCCCCAATGAGCTGAAGGACAAACGAGTAAAAATTAAAAAACGCCTCCCCACATTTGACTGCAGAAAGGCGTAAATAAAATGATATTTAGAATTGCGTTTATTGTTGCGCTTTCCACGCATTATACAAATCAAAATAACTTTTTGTTTCAAGCACAACCACACCACCTGTTGTATCTCCATATTTTGCAGGAATACCGCCAGTATACGCTTCAAGTCCTTGAATGGCAACACCTGGAACAGAACCCATGTCTGTTGCTTTTACACCGTCGATATAAAAAATCGCATCTCCTGGACGTGACCCACGAATAATGATGTCATTTGTTCCTTCAACCTGATTTACTTCAGAACTTGTTCCTACCAATAAGCCTTTAGGATCTCTCACATAAGGTGAATTTTCAATATCCTTTACGTCAATCAATAAACGCGGAATATCTTTTCTGATTAGCGGATTTTTAAAAGCAAGTACTTCAACGTCACCCAAAATATGGTTGTCAACTGGAATCGCAACATCAACTGTTGTGATACCATCTGGATATACACCAATTTGACCAATGGCTATCGTGTCAAAAAAAGTTGCTGTTCCATATAAATTATACATTCCAGGCTTTAGGGCGTCAATACTGTACTTTCCGTCAACTTCTGCTTTCGTATACCGTTTCCCTGATTCCGTTTCTACCCATAATTTTGCATAGGGGATAATCGTTACTGAATCCGATTTGTAAACATAACCGCTAATTGTTCCGGTTGTTACTTGTGCACTTAATCCGTTTATCAAACCGATCATGGCCATCATTAAGGTCATCTTTAATTTCATAATTCTTGTTTTTATCGTTCTTTCTTAATAGATGCATCATGTTTATACATTCCATAAAAAAAAGTCAAAAAAAGAAAATAAAATATATATCTACTGAAAAACAATTAGTTGCGATTAATAAGATGACGCATAATTCCGTCCGCAGAAAGCGAAAAAAGACCTGTTTTAATACCACTTATTTTTAAAGCGCTATTTGTCCAAGCATTACACGTATTAAAAAGATGATAATTTCCTTTGGCTTCATAAAAATTGTCGTGCTCCCAATAACCTCTGTTCTCGATTAATCGGACACCATTTTGATCGCTATCGAAAGAATCAATAACATAGGAGACGAGACGTTCATAGTTTTCAGTTGAAACTTGAACTTTTGCCACACGATTAGATTCAAGGGGTACATTTGTCATATAAGCCACATGCATAGCTGTACCCGACTTAAAAAACGCTGCATTTAGCGCAGTATTCAGGGTTAAATCGCTCCATTCTGGCGTATCCAAGAAAAACCCCTTATCACCCCAACCAATTGAAATATAGGTGGGACTCTTAACTTTGGGAAAATCATTAAGAGGAATAACAGTAGACCAATCCATAGCATGAGATTGAACGGGTAAACAAAGATCTGTATGCACACCATTTGACTGCACAAAAAAGGTAATCTCACCTTTTTCTTGTAAATCACCAACAGGTATTGTGCCACCAAAGAAAAAGAGCACACTATAGAGCACGAGAAAGGCGATCACACCCTCAATGAACAGGTAAACAGCCACGCGCGCGGTTCTAATTTTTTGCTTCATTAAACTAAATTACATTAATTCGTGTATTATTGAGCGTGAAATAGGAAGAAAGGGATAAGCAGAAAAAGAAATTGTTCGTTGAGTTTCACTAACTTTGCAGTCGAAAGGGTATTATGCAAGAGAAGAAAAAAAATATTCGTGAATTAACGCTGGATGAACTAGTCACGGTATTAGCATCTATTGGAGAAAAGCGATTTAGAGCAAAACAAGTGCACGAATGGCTGTGGAAGAAGGGGGCTCGAAATTTTGAAGATATGCGCAATATTTCAAAGAAAGTAACAGATTACCTTGACGAACACTATTTCATAGATGCCATCTCCATTTCAGATGAGCAGCACAGCAGTGACCTGACCGTCAAATGTGCATTTAAGAGTTTCGATAACCACATTACAGAGGGTGTTTTAATTCCAACCACTTCGCGCATCACCGCCTGTATTTCTTCTCAAGTGGGCTGTAGTTTAGCCTGTAAATTTTGTGCAACAGGTCGTCTAAAATTAATGCGTAATTTAACTGGTGGTGAGATTTACGACCAAGTTTTATTGTTAACGCAATTATCGCAGGCCAATTTTGATAAACCCTTGAGCAATATTGTCTTTATGGGTATGGGTGAACCGTTGCTCAATTACCGCAATATGATGGAGGGAATCGAAATGATTACTTCAGAAGATGGCTTGGGTATTTCGCCTAAACGCATTACGGTGTCAACTGCGGGTATTGCTAAAATGATTCGAAAATTAGGTGATGACGAAGTAAAATTCAATTTAGCTTTATCCTTACACGCCGCAAATGACGACAAACGAAGTCGGATCATGGAAATAAATGATAGCAATAATTTAGAAGCTTTGGCCGAATCGTTGCGTTATTTTTACGAAAAAACGAAATCACGCGTGACGTTTGAATATATTATTTTCAAAGATTTTAATGACACCTTAATGGATGCGCGCGAATTGGCAGATTTCTGTAAAAACGTTCCTGTTAAAATTAATATTATAGAATATAATCCAATTGACGAGGGTGAATTTCAACAAGCGGATAAAGCAAAAGTAGATGCCTTTGCAGCCTATCTTGAAGCACTCAATTTAGTGGTAAATGTGCGCCGAAGCAGAGGGAAAGATATTGATGCGGCCTGTGGACAATTAGCCAATAAAAACGGTTCCATTGCGTTAAAGGAAAGAACATTAAAATGAAAGTAATAGCGGTCATATTCGGATTCATTCTCGCATTACCCCTTTTCGCACAAGGAACAGGGAGTGGGTTAGAAGCGGCAATAATAGGACCGACCTTTAGCAATGATCGAAAAAGTAATTTCTCTGGATTTGTTGGCAAAAGTGAAACAACGATTTTCACTGTAGATTATCTGGCCATTAACCGAAAAAAACAAGAAATTAATCTCAATCGATTTCACGTTGGCTCACTCGAATTGATCGACAGTAGAGATCTTTATTCCGTCATTTACGAAGACCTTTATAATGAACCAAACGAAATATTTTACCAGAATAATTTAATCTTTCTCTTTTCTGATGTAACGGCAATAAAGGATAAATACAACTTAGTTTACCTTGAATTATTCAATGAGTACGGTGAAAAGATAACGGGAAGGGTGATTGATACGGTTAGTGTAGATGAAAAGTACGTAATTGAAGAATCGGTCGAAAAAGAAGGTTTTATTATCGCAAAACATAGCAAATTTGATAATATTTTCGAACAATCAATCGCGTTAACTGCAGTAAATAATCGCGGCGAAACAGCTTGGAAGACTGTAATTAAGTCGCCTGTATCGCTCCAAACCCTCTCCATTGAGTCTATCATCTATTCACAGCATGCACCGCTTTATATTTTGTGTGATTATGGTTTTGATCCATCTGGCGGAAGTGTCCGTGAAAATACAAGTGAATTAATTAAAACGAAATATACCTTATGGGCATACGATCATCAGAAAAACTTTTTAAAGGAATTTGATTTACGATTAAAAAACAGATGGATTAATGGGATAGAGTTGGCGCTCAATTCGGAACATGA
>JALQVX010000337.1 GCA_023263555.1 Crocinitomix sp. | reverse complement strand
TAAATACTTAATTTCGTGTAGTGAATTTGAGGTATTGTAAGAGAATGAATTAGATTATTCTTAAGTAAAATAAAACGATTAATGAATGCAGGTAAGCCTGCTCCTGAAAAATGAAAAAAGTTGCGTTGATCCTATTTCTTGGTTTACATTTAGTGTCTTTCGGGCAAGCGGATTCATTGTTGCGTGTTAAAATTGAAACATTAAAAGGATATTTTACAAATTTTGATTATCATCCATTTGAATTTAGTGACACCTCTTTATCGCTTATTCGCGATATTTCAAGATTAGAGGATTTAGGTCTCTTCCCCGATCGGTCAGTATATCTCGAGAAACGAGCTGAACAACTTAGAAATGACCTTGGTTTGGATTTTATCGGTAGTTATCTAGAGAACTTTAACTTAGACCCTGTTCAAGATCTAGAGGAGAATATTAGCTACCAAAGACGTGTGCAAATGGGGATGCGTTGGGATCTTATTTCGAACGGTTACCTTGAACATAGGATTCAAGCTCAAATGCTCGAAGATCGCTTAATTCGTGAAAAATTGAGTAATGAAATTGCTAAAGAAAGTCAGTATTATTTGAAGAGATTTGATCAAACAATCTTTGCGTTTAATAATGTCAAATTGAAGATGCTGGAAAAACGTCAAGTTGAATTGGAGAAACAACACGGACTGATTCGTGACCTTGTTTATTTAAAAAAACTCAAAAAAGAGCAGCTAATACGAATCGAGATTCGTCTATCAGAAGTTGAAAGCTTGATTAATGTTTATAAAAGCTATAATGATTACCTAGGAGTTCAAGAAGATTCACTTCTTTTTACTTCGAGTGATTTGCCGCTCATTGATTTAGATTATGACGCTATTTTTAAAAAGGTCGGTATTCAAACGGATAGTTTGCTTGCTGGTAATAATTATGCAAATTATTTTAAATGGTATCATGAGATAGGACTACAACCATTTATGCGCTATAACTATTATGACATATTAGCTAATTCTGATCGCTTCTACTTTTCAGCAGGGATTAATTTGATCGTTCCTTTATCCTTTGATACAAAGCTGAATAACGAAGTGGAGCAGGAGAAATGGAAATATGAGAACGAACGTTTAACACGCGATCGCGCGCAATTGCACGAAGATGTACTCAATACTGCTTACGATTTTAGATATCAAATGAAACGTTTTGTTGAATTATTTCAAAAACGTAAACTGACGAACGAACGCTTGCGTATCGAGAAAGCAAAAATACGCTTAAGTGAAGTGTCTATTGATCCCTTTCAAGGACTCGAATTGTATGATGAACTGCTGGTTTCAGATATCGAATTGGTGGACGTTATTCAAGGGCTCTACCTAAAGGCTCTTAAGATTCATACAAAGATTCCAGGAATAGAAATTGATGAAATTATCAAAAGTCAATCGGCAGGAGACTTATTTGAATATGTGACATTCAAAAAGAGAGACGTGTATATTTGGAGTAAGACGTTTGAAAATAATACAGGTGATTTTTTGGCTGAATATGCTATTTATAATGAATTCACAAAATTAATTGTGGCTGTAAGTGATAAAGATACAAGTGTTCAGAAAAAACTATTTATGCAATATGCTTCTGAAAATAGTGATATCTATTATATGTTAGGGGATAATCGTTTGTTTTATAATAAAGACATACCAGGCTATTTAGAACGTGTCGTAAAAGCATATGACGGTGTTCGTCCACAAGGAATTCATGTCGATATCGAACCTCATACATTTGATAATTGGGAAACTGATCGACGCGATTTATTAAATAAATATGTGGTACTCATTGCCGAAATAAGTCGCTTTTGTAAAGCAAATGAGTTGAAACTTGAAATTTCTGTCCCTAAGCATTATGATGATTTTATCATGGATCAACTTTTTAAGATTGTGGATAAGGTCTATTTAATGTGTTACGAAAATGTGGATACCGATTTTTTAGTTAGAAAAGTCGGGGCTATGGTTGAAGCTCATCCAGATCAAGTTGTAATTGCTTTGCGAACGGAGGATTTTCAAAATCGCCTAGAAATGGAAGATAAGATTGACGTTCTTCAAGAAAAGTTGAATGTTACTGAATTTGCATACCACGATTTCCAGCGAATAATTAATTTTGATAAGCGCGAACGATATTAAATGAAAAGTCTAAATTTTAAAAGACAAGAGAACGCACAGCTCCGCTTTATTGAGGAGCAGGTGACAGGAAAGCGAAAGTCGCGATTCAATTGGGATCGGATTGTCTATTTGACCATACTCGGTTTGATCGTTTTCTTCGTGCTACGTTACTTTTTTCTTCAAAATTTTTATATTTCAGCTGATGGGCAAATCATTTTTGACAGTGTCGAAATAAGTGAGACGGAAGATTTACGCATTGAGAAATACTATTTTGATGAAGGAGATAATATTCATAAAGGGGATACTTTATTTACCTATTTGATTCAAGATCCTGAATTAGCCATGGAGAATGCTGCTTCTGAAGGCGCCAGTAGTTCCGGAAGTTCTTGGGCTGATCGAGAAATTTATTCCCTCCAAAAGAGTATTGAATTAAATAATAGTCAAACGCGTGGAGATCGTGATCTGTTGGAATCGTACAGAAAACAATTGAAAAGAATGGAAAATGACGTGATCCTAGGCACGGCATCCGAAAGGGATCTAAATAATTTGGAATATCAAATTAGTAAATTAGAAACGTCGATCAGTTTGGTTAAATCTGAAACCAGTGTCTTGATCAAACAATTAAATGCATTGAAATTAGATGGGGCAATAAGTCTCGAAAATTCCGCAGTTGAATTACAAAATTTTTCACCTTATAAAGCCTTTGTTTCTCCTGTGGATGGTTATGTCGCGAGAATTTATAAAGAGCCATATGAAGTTGCACTTAAAAGTCAAGTTATTCTCAATATTTACCGAGCCGATTCTGTTTATGTAAAAGGCTATTTTGAACAAGAAGATTTGAAATATGTAAAGGTTGGCGACATTATTGCAGTAAATTTTCCTGATGGACAGGTAAGTGATGGTATTATTAAACGGTTTTATTCTTCAACAGTGTTAATTCCTGAAGAATTTCAAAAGAAGTTTGAACCCGCTAAACGAACAATAGCGGTTGATATCGTACCTGCACCCAACGGTGATTTAGAATTATGGAAACGCTATTACAAACTGAGCGTTAAACTAACAAAACGTACATTTTAATGAAGCAAGTTGCTCAACATAAAGATAATACGCAATCAATCCTCGAATACGGAGATTACACTTTTTTGTATCTAAGTAATCTTAGTTTGGTGCATATTGAAGAGGTTCAGTTTCACAGTGCTGTGATTATTGAAGCGAAGAATCTCGATTATGTTAGGTTATTGGTCTCAAACATACGCGGTAGCCAAAGTCCTGACATTTATCTTAAGCCAATCATCTTGTTGAAACGGGAACTGATTGACATTCCGGTAATTGACGAATTAGCAGATGGGAGTATCCGTAATTTAGATGAATTGAAAACGGTTGCTCAAATTACTGAACGTATTTCTAATCGTGTTCACGATTTAACTTTCACCAATTCAATTTCTTTTGAGGCGGAAATGATTACCAAATTAATTTCTTTACTCTATACGAAAGAGCAAAAGACGATTGATCCTGTTCCTTATGTCTATTCAAATATCAATTATTATTATCCGCTTCTATCGGTTAATTTTGATCGGACTGAAGAGCATTCAGCGCTCACTATTTTGCAAATTGCGGAGGATGAAGGGATTCTCAGATCTGAATATTATGATCGTGTTTACCTCTGTTCGTCATGCTCTAGTGCACATCTAAGTTATCGAGAGGTCTGTCCTAAATGTACGAGTTCGAATACTACCCCGGATGATATTATTCATCATTTTCCGTGTGGATACGTAGGGCCAATGAAAGATTATAAGAATCAAATTGACGATAAACTCGATTGTCCTAAATGTAATAAACGCCTTCGCCACATTGGTGTGGACTCTGATACACCGTCAGTGATTTATGAATGTAATCATTGT
>JALQVX010000301.1 GCA_023263555.1 Crocinitomix sp. | reverse complement strand
TTATTACGGCGTTATAAATGAATGGCGTTATACGTTTTTGCAAAGTATAACATTAGTTGGTTAGTTCATGATCTTCTCAAAAAGAAATAAAGGAGAGAAAAAAATCGTTCTTAATTAATTTTATCCGAATAATCGCTACACCCAAACATTTGGCTCTAATTCCAATCTAGAGATGTCATAAATGGCCTTTTTTTCCTCAGATTCTCTAAAATTTATTCTAAATTCCCAACGTTTGAACTTGCCCTCTTTTTTGCGCCCATTTTCCTAAATAGAAGATAGGATCCAACTAAACCAATGACAAAAGGCAGGTTGAGAACAAGCATCAGAATCAGATCACTATTCAATTCACGCTCAATTGTAATTGTTTTTTTTAATTCGTCAAAAAAGGTAAAAATAAAGACGCCAACCGGCAGTGCAAACCAACTTAGGAAGGTAAACAACTGGTTTGCCCTGAACTTTTCGATTGAATTGAGGAAAATGGGTAAGGCTAAAAGACACCCTATAAAACAATAGATAATGCTGAAAAGCACTGTGATAAAAATAATACTTTCTGGAGCCAACCACTCACTTTAGTGATCAGAAAAATAAATGTCTAGCATTGTAAAAATAAAGACATTTAGAATAGCGAACAAGGAAGGATAAATAACTGCCCATTTATAGTAGTGAAACATGTGTGTTGTTTTCTTTATCATTTTAATGAAGAAATAATTCGTATTCGACCGTGGTCATGGTCGTTGATTGATAAGGTGCAATTTTGTCCTCTTTCTCGAAGTCAAAGTTTTCAATGCGTTCATCAAGAGTTGCCGCTAAAACAGATGTTTTTTGTTGATGGGGATAATAATACAATTCACCCGATTTTTTGATAATCAAATTACTTTTTAGCGGGGCGGAAAAATAGTTGACCAAGTTTGGTGTATTTTCTTTCAATTCAAATTGAGCCTCTTCTGTGTGCTCTTGTTCGACACAGCCATGCTCAAACAGGGAGACTTCTATTGTTTTGGGGAAAGTGACAGGTGAGGTAGCAGGAATACTAAACCGGAGGTCGGTGGAATAACAATCGGGCGCGCCGCAATCAAATCCGTGCAAGTCAAATGGTAATTCAAAAACGAACTGATCCTTCACCTGATTGGCAAGTCCTCGAATGTAAACTTCTTGCAATACGCTGGATTTGAGGTTCTCATTTGGTTTAGACGCCATCAGTGCTTTCCGGAGAGAATCTTCCCATTCATCAAACGTTTGCTCAGATGATGCTGTCACTTTTTCATACAACGAATCCGCTGGTAAATCAACAAATCCTTCATTCATTGCTGCTTGTTCCGTTTGCGTAATCGGTTTTTGATTAGAATCGGAAGAGCAAGATAGACAGAGAATTAAGAAGAGAATAGCACTGTATTTCATGTTTGGGATTCACTTTTTTTCTGCAATATATTATTTATTTCTGAGGGATTTAGCAATCAAATTAATGTTTGATGATTTTATATGTTTTCTCATCAAGGGTTATAAAATAGATGCCGTCGGAGAGTTGAAAAAAATCAATAATGATTGCATTTGCAGTAGAGAGTTGATCACAGTGCATGGTTTTTCCGCTCAAATCTTGAATCAGTACGTTCGTATTCGATAGCGGAATATCTGAATCGATTCGCACAAAAGAGGTGGTTGGATTGGGATAGATAGAAAGGGTGGAAAGATCACTAATCTCCTCAATTTCGCTTGTTATAACGGTGCTTAGCATATAGGTCCAAACAGCATTGTTGATCAAACTGAATTTAACCGTGGAGCTATGATAAAGTAGCGCAAGTCCCGGCGCTTGCGTAGTATACAAGCAGCGTGAATTCCCGTAAGGCGAGTCCGCCATATCGACATAGGTTGTATCGTACAGGGGATAAATTCCCAAGCCTTCTAGATTTGTTAATTGTTTATCAAAGGGTACTATTTCGTCAAGTAAACTTAAAAAGGCAAAATGTTTCTCACTGGATGTAACTCCTGGTGTTCTTAGCCAATTTGCGGACCGTGCATAATAGTCGCTATAATCATTTGGACTGGAAAACATGAGGACACGATCTACATCATTTTGTTTCGCAAAATAGCAGGCATGACCTCCGCCTTGCGAATGACCACCAATGGCAATTTTAGACCAATCGAGGGTGGTGGGATTAATTAAATATTGATCCCAGTTTTGACTGGGGTAGGTCGTGTGCAAATAATTTATGAGATGAACGGTTCGTGTATAAATGGAATTCAAACTGTCCACGCTGACGTCATCACTTAAAGGGGTACCATAGCACACCTCTTGTCGATATGTATTAAAAACCAAACTATCAGAACTACCACTCAAGGAAGCGGCTGCAACTGAATTGGGATATGAAAGATTGATGACATCATAACCCAAATTTCCTGCGAAATTGCTGATGGTTTGATATTGCTGCGTATGAGTTCCTGTTCCTCCAATAAAAAGAAAAAGTTTATCAAGATTTGTGGTTGAGTTACGCACCACCATATTGCTATCTTGAATAGCATCATACCCTATATTGGTAGCAATGGGTTTTATATAGAATGTTGTGATTTGCGCCGGACAATATAGGGCTGTCACAACTGCTAGCATTGTCAGGATACTTCTCATTTCTTTTCTTTTAACCTTATATTGCTAATGTATGCATTTTCTCTGTTGTGTCAAAATACCAATGTGTATGTGTTTAGAGCATAGGTTCAACGGCATATTAAGTCGTGATGATTAACAAATCAACAAAAGCCGTTTCTCTCCTGGTTTTTCAATTGGTGCGCGGTGCAAGCAAGGTAGCACAGGGCTGTTTGGAAAGTCACAAGCAATCTTCCACAGGTGACCAATGCCTAGGTTAACAGGTTGTGCATTGGGATGAGCCTGATAATGCAAATCAAAAAAGTTTTCGGTGAGAAAGGATTCAAATCCTTCATCTGTCCCTTCGTACACTTTTTTAAGTTCTTCTCGAATG
>JALQVX010000229.1 GCA_023263555.1 Crocinitomix sp. | reverse complement strand
ATGATGCAACAAGAAAAAGCAGACGATTATGTATTAGCTACCGGAGAAACACATGCCGTTCGAGAATTTGTCACAAAAGCGTTTAATCATGTCCAAATTCCAATTCGTTGGGAAGGAGAAGGAGAGAATGAAAAAGGATTTCACGCAGAAACAAATGAGCTCTTAGTCGAGGTAGACGAAAAATATTTTAGACCAACAGAAGTTGACTTATTATTAGGAGACGCCACAAAAGCGAGAACAGAGTTGGGATGGAAAACAACCTATAGTTTTGACGAGCTTGTAAAAGAGATGGTTGCAAGTGATCTTGAGCTTTTCAAAAGAGATCAATACTTGATTGAGGGGGGACATAAAATTTACGATCAAAACGAATAATTACAGTGAATAAAGATGCCAAAATATATGTCGCTGGACATAAAGGAATGGTTGGTTCTGCCATTTGCCGATTACTCGAAAAAGAAGGATATGAAAACCTCCTACTACGAAGTTCTTCAGAACTAGATTTGAGAGACCAAGGAGCTGTGCAACGATTTTTCGCAGAAGAAAAACCAACTCATGTATTTTTAGCCGCCGCAAAGGTGGGTGGAATTTTGGCCAATAACACATACAGAGGAGAATTTTTATACGACAACCTCATGATAACTGCTAATGTCATTCACGCAGCGCATGATGCAAAAGTTGAGAAATTACTTTTTTTAGGTTCTTCCTGTATATACCCAAAACTTGCTCCTCAACCCTTAAAAGAAAATTATTTGCTTACCGGTACACTGGAAGAAACAAACGAACCGTATGCGATTGCAAAAATTGCGGGAATTAAAATGTGCGAAACATACCGCGACCAATACGGTGATAATTTCATAGCGGCAATGCCGACTAATCTTTACGGTCCAAATGACAATTATGACCTGAAAAAATCGCATGTTTTACCTGCCTTGATTCGTAAATTTCACACGGCCAAAATAGCGGGCGATAAACAAGTTGAAATCTGGGGAACAGGAAGTCCATTGCGTGAATTTCTTCATGTGGACGACTTGGCAGACGCCTGTCTTTATTTAATGAGTAATTACAATGGCAAACAGTTTGTAAACGTTGGAACGGGTGTCGATTTATCGATTAAAGAATTGGCATTAAAAATCAAAGCGATTGTAGGGTTCGAGGGAGAGCTAATTTTTGACACCTCAAAGCCAGATGGAACGCCGCGTAAACTGATGGATGTTTCTTATTTACAGGCACAAGGCTGGCATCACAATATTGAACTCGAAGCAGGTATTCAATCTGTCTATGCATCCGTATTAGCTTCGGGGATTCTTGATTATTAATCCGAATAAGATAAAAAGCTGAAACCAATCACGTTCTTTTAACGTATGTAGCAGAGATTCATGATAGGCAAAAATTATATCTTAATTCTTTTTTTGCTAACGAGTATATGCGCTCGGACGCAACTGTATTTGCCGCTCGTCAACTATTATAATGACGAAACACAGCGCTTTGCGCTCCGAGACACTAATTCAGTTAATCTATTTCAATCGCATCTTTCGTTTAAGCCTATTTTAGATTTAAGGACAAATACAGATAGCCTCTATTCTAATTCCGAAAAGCATTATTACTGGATAACGCAAAAGTTATTTAAAGAGAATTTTCTAATCTTTAAAGGGGAAGATTTCTGGATCTCAGTTGATCCGATCTTAGATTTAGAATTAGGCACCGATTTTTCAGCTGACTCTACCGAACGACTTTATTGGAATACAAGAGGTATTCGGATTCAAGGTAAATTATTGGGTAAAGTAGGATTTTCTACTGACATTTATGAAAACCAAGCCCTTTTACCTAACTATCAATCCGTTTATGTAGATGATCGGGGGGAATTCTTCCCAAACAGCCTCAACACGAAGTACACACAAAATAATGCTGTCATTCCGGGATATGCAAGAACAAAACCCTTCAAAAAAACAGGTTACGATTTTGCCTTCGCGCAAGGAAACATCTCCTATGTACCCAATAAAGTCATCAATTTTCAACTTGGAAATGGAAACCATTTTATAGGTTCGGGGTATCGATCGCTTTTACTCGCTGATTATACCACAAATTATCCTTTTGCCAAAATCGAAACAAACCTTTGGAAAGGAAGAATTCAGTATACAGCCATGTACGCCCTGCATCAAAATCTCTATCGTTTACATGCTTATACAACACCCGAAGCAACTTATGAAAAGAAAATAGGGACCTATCACTATCTTGATTTCGCCGTCAATAAAAAAGTACAAATTGGATTATTTGAAGGTAGTTTGTGGCAACGCGTAGATTCACTCGGATCACATAGCCCGGACCCTCTATTTTTAAATCCGCTTCCAATAAACACGGTAATTAAAGGATTCGAAGCAAATGGTTTCAAATCGATCATAGGCCTGAACGTTACTGCACATCTATTTTTGAGCACAATAGGCTATGGACAAGTTATTTTTGACCGAGG
>JALQVX010000165.1 GCA_023263555.1 Crocinitomix sp. | reverse complement strand
AAACGATATTTGTACAACCATTTGCATCCGTAAGTTTGAAAGAAACATCAAATAATCCACCTTCGTAATACGTGTGCGTAACCGAGCCGCATGCTAAGGCATCAAGTCCATCCCCAAAATTCCATTCGCACGAAACACCCGGGTCTCCCGTATTCGTAAAATTGACCGTTAGCGGAGAACAACCACCTAATTGATTCCCCATAAAAGATAGAACAGGCAAAGGATTAACAATAAATGTTATGGTAGAAACACTTCCACATGGACCATCTAAGGTATTTGAAAGGACGTGCGAGCCCACACCAGCAATTGCAGGATAAAACGTTCCATCCACCACCCCAGGGCCGTCTAATGTGCCAATCGTAACGGCATCAATTTCATAAGGAGAATCATTTAAGCAAAATGGCGCATGTGCGCTAATTGTACCATCCAGAAAGGGAGGGTTTTCCAGAAAAACAGAGTCGATATACGTACAAGGAAATTCATCTTCAATTAAAAAATAATACCACCCTTCGGTTAAGTCAAAAGCAGTATTATCATTATCCATATTCACAATATCTCCCGCTGAATTTGAGATTGTATAGGTCACCGCACCTGTTGTCTCCGTTACGAAAATACTAACGGATCCATCTGAAAAACCAAAACAGGTTGGCTGTACAGTTGAAATTACACCTTCGATTAGACAATCTTCAGTTACTTCAATTGTAATGCAGTCTGAATCATCACAAGGAGCTGTTCCTGCGTGATAGCACACCTCCCAAAATCCAACACCTGCCGAACCCGGATCAAATTCACCAGTTACCGAATCAATACAGTCACCGCAATCAGCTGACCATTCGCCTAATAAAGGACTTGCAATTAGTAATTCGACGCCACCACTTTCAGAAAAAGGACCAGCAGGACTTATACTCACAGAAACGGGATCGACAACTTCAATTACAACAAGATCAGTAGCGGTGCAGATTCCATCCGTTGCCGTGACCACATAATCTTCTGTTCCTAAAGCGGGTGTGAAAGGGACACCATCTATAACACCGTGATCCCAAGTTAGAGAAGCACCTTCAGGATTATCTGCCTCCAATGTAATTGCCGTTCCCACACATAGTGTTAGATCTTCACCGGCATCAATTTCAGGTCCTGTAGCACAGGAAACTTGAACATTATCAATGATCCATCTTTCACTTGCCGCCCATGCTTGAATTGTAATTCTTAGCCTGATTTCGTCACCTCCAGCCATACACCCAGTTGCGTATATACGTGAGCCACCCGGAATATCGTCCGATTGAATAACCATTACACCTGCACAATCACCCGCACAAAAAACGGCATCTGGAGGATTGGTCCAAGCACCACCGTCTATGCTGTATTCGAATTGAACAAAATCAACAGAATTACAGCCCGTTCCGCAGGCTTCCAAATCTCCTTCTTCCGATAAATCAAATTGAATTTCTATGAAGTCACAATCACTAATATCTATCGCTTCAGTCGTCCACGTAGCCGGTCCATTCGTATCTTGACCTTTTAATTTTCCACCGTCTACTTTGAAAAAATCTCCTGCGTCTGCACAATCAGGACAATTTGTTACCCAATTCACGCCACCGACATCATCTGAGCCAGACAACGTTCCGTCAACACCTGTAAAATTCTCAGAAAACACCACTTGTCCAATCGCATTGGAAGAGAGTAATAAAAAGCTCACTATCAATAATTTAGACAACCTATTAAACCTAATCATTTCGATTTGTTTAGAAACGTGGTGCAAAGATACGGCTTCATTTCAAGAAGAGCAGAAAAATGGGACTAATTTAAGGTTATTAAACTGTTGGGGTGAAGTTAAGCCCTTGTCTGAACATCATTATGTACCACAGATTTTAATCTTCGAACCAAGAAGCATACATTCGATAGTTCTTCGCGATACGCATCACCTCCCCTTCAAACAATTCGGGTGAAATATTTTTTACCTTTTTAGCCGGCACACCCGCGTAAATTGATCCTCCTTCAACCCGTGTACCTTCCAATAAAACGGCACCCGCAGCAATAATACTTCCCGATTCGACATAACAATTATCCATCACGATAGAACCCATTCCAACTAAAACATTATCCTCAATTGTACAGCCATGAACAAGCGCATTGTGACCGATTGAAACATTATTCCCCAATGTCGTTTTCGTTTTTTCATAGGTACAATGTATTACCGCGCCATCCTGAATATTGACATTATTCCCCATGGTAATGGTATTCACATCTCCACGAATAACGGCATTGAACCAAACAGAACAATTTTCGCCCATTGTAACTTCTCCAACTATCGTTGCATTTTCAGCAAGCCAACAAGAAGTTGGTATAACTGGGTGATAATTTCTACATGCTTTTATAAGTGCCATAATATTATGAATGATCAGGTGTATGAATGAAATGTAGACGTATAAAGTCACTTTGTAAGAAATACGTCATTTTAAAATTAGTTGTAGTTGTGATAAACTGAAAGATTTGAAAGGTATCATCCTTCATGACAAAACTAGCTTTTTCTTCTAAAGAGGAACGAAAAGCAGCTTCATTTTGCAGATAAAAGTCGCTAAATAAAAAGACTTTAAATTCGGTAAGGATGGGTTGATCGGGCAGAATTAACTCGGTTGAATCTTTTGGAAAGAAAAAGTGTGCTACTTCGGCTTCGGCTTTCTGCTCGACTTGCATATTACTTACAATCGTAATCATTGCTTCATTTGACTCGCCCAATGCGAGTGACTTAAATTGATTGTTTGGAAAATTTTCAAAATCCGGGAATTGTACGACCCCAACTAGCGCTGCTAAATCGCCTGTTATTGAACGCGGGACAGAACTGTCTTTGCATCCATTCATTACAAACATTAATAAAACGAGCGGCAGGTAGGGAATAATTCTCATTTTAATAAAACTAAAAAAGCCCATTTCAACTCTTTTACCGAGGCGAAATGGGCTTACAATTTTTAACTGATTTTACTTAGAGATATCCGCAGAATAGTTGATTTTCAACGCATCCACATCTCTTAATTCTTCTTTTACATCAGACACGATACGCATCCCTACGCTCTTGTCCACCTTTAATGAAGTAACAATGTCCAATACACGCTTTCCAGCACGCACTTTTGATTTTTTCCAATCACCAACAGAGGTTACATCTGGCGCCAAACGATCATCCAATTGGATACGCGGTTCAGTTCCTTCAGCGGCATCAATAGGATATCCAATATAGATAAAATCTACATTATCTTTATCTTCAATTGGCGTTGCTTGATTAGCAATAGGCTTCTCAATCTCAACCTTCATCTCCACCTCTTTCATAGTTGTCGCAACCATGAAGAAGAACAAGAGCATGAAGATAATGTCTGGAAGCGCCGAGGTATTTACCGCAGGTATCCCTCTTTTTCCGCCTTTCTTAAATTTTGACATAATTAATTCTCAATTTTAGATTCTAGTATACGTTCAGGAACGAGGATACGAAGCATATTAATATACACCATATCTTCCGGGCGATCTTCACGCAAGGTATAATAATCAGGGAAATCATGCTTTTCACATTCGATCACCCTTAATTCATTTACGACTTGCTTTAAGATGTTTTGAACTTCCATATACAAACCATAAGACGTACCTGCTTGGTTTTTCAATTGAATAACGGCAGATTTATGAATCTCACTGTATACGCCAACCACATCAATTAGTGCCGATTTTTCTTCCCACTTCGCAATCTCACCGGGCAAACTTGTATTATCTGGACTTTTCACCAAATCTGCTTGCAATTTTGTAATTTCCGCTCTACATTTTTCTTTTGTAATCGGCTCGTATAAAGGCATATTGATATCTCTCTCTCCACCTTTATTTACCGTATAGAACTTCATAACAATATCATAAAGATCTTCCATTCGAACAAAACTCTCCTCCACCAACAACTGGTCATTTTTGTTTGCCAAAATCTTTAAAACGTTCCGTTCATTAACCGGTGGTGGCGGTGGTAGATTGATATCCAATTTCACTGGCAATTGACGTCCGATACCGGCGTCAACCTCCATAGTTGTTGTAACCAAGAAGAAAATTAAGAGCAAGAAGGCGATATCCGCCATTGACCCTGCATTAATTTCTCCAACATCTCTTCTAGCCATAATTGTTATTATTTAGCGAGGTAACTCAATAAACTTCTTACTGACTGTGCAATAATTAAGCCTACTGCTACTGCTACAAGTACATAAGTAGCTTTGATTCCTAGATCTCCCCAAAAGAGCTCATTTGTAGTTGGAACAGTATCCATGTCCAGCATGGTTTGTGTCAACGTAAGTTCGCCTACCATAAAGTAAGCAACAAGCATTAAAGCTCCAAAGATTAGGATTCCAACACCTGTTCGAATGAATCGTTGAGGATTAAATGCGATCGCAACAATTGTAAAAATAGCGATAACTCCTAAACCAAGATATAATACGAACATGGCAAAGTTTACTGCACTAGAAACAGATGAAGTGTCCGCAGATTCTTGCCCTGTTACTGGATCAATCACAGCCGTATTACCCATTGCTACAATAACCAGATAAATTCCGATTATTGCAATAATGGCTACACCTGCGTTGATGATGAGCGATATTAATTTATTGTTCATAATAGTAGTTTTTTGATTTAAACACGGTTTCGAATTAGGCCTTAAAAGCTGAATCCGTTACTTTATGTTTGATCAAAATATCAATCATTGAAATCGAAGCATCTTCCATATCATTCACTAAACTATCGATTTTAGCCAATAAGTAATTATAAAATACTTGAAGAATGATCGCAACGATTAGACCGAATACTGTTGTTAAGAGGGCCACTTTAATACCACCTGCAACAACAGTCGCAGAAATTGTACCTGCTTTTGCAATCGCGTCAAAGGCATCAATCATCCCGATTACTGTTCCCATGAACCCTAACATTGGAGCCAATGCGATAAATAATCCAATCCAAGACATTCCTTTTTCCATCAATCCCATTTGAACACCGCCATAAGCAACAACTGATTTTTCAACCATTTCGATACCTTCTTCAGAACGATCTAAACCTTGGTAGAAAATAGAAGCTACAGGACCTCTTGTATTTCGGCAAACTTCTTTTGCAGCATCAACACCACCAGAAGCCAACGCACTTTCAATACTTCCTAATAATTTCTTCGTATTCGTTGTAGACAAGTTAAGGTATACAATACGCTCGATCGTTAAGGCTAACCCTAAAATCAAACATAAAAGTACGATACCCATGAATATAGCACCCCCTTCTATGAAACGCGTCTTTAATTGTGTGGTGATAGAAAAATCACCTGTGTTTGCTGCTAATGCAGTTGAATCTGCGACTTGTTGATCTCTTTCTGCTTGCGCATCTTCAGCAGCCATACGGTCCAATTCATCCTGTGCAGCTTGAGCAGCAAGTGCAGCAGAATCTAATTGCTCAGTTCCTTCCGTTTCTTGAGCAGCAATAGTTGAAGTTGACATTCCAAAGGTTAAAAAACCTGCAAAAGCGATTAATGCTAATACTTTTTTCATGTTATCTGTTTAATAAAATTTGTTTAAAAGTTGTGCTTTTTTTCCTTGTTTAGCAAAGCAAGCTGCTAAAGTACAAAAATTTATAATTTATTCTAATCTAGCTTCCATTTTTTAGCGATTTTCAGTTTTCACGCGAATTGGCAACTATTTTCTTTAATCGTATTTAAATGCTTCGTATAGAGCATTACTAATTTTTTCAATTCTATCTGTTCTGAATTTTAAAATTTGATAGAATTAATGTTTTGTTAACATTGACTTTTTAGATGACGTGCATTTCACCACAAAGCTCTTTACTCAAGAGTTCCTTTTTGTACTTTATTTCCAAGTTCAACCCAAGGACGTACATCATTTTTGTAAGTGCCGCTTCGGTTGTACTGTCCTTACCGCTAATCACACCTAATTTTGCGAATACTTGCGCGGCTTCATATTTTCCATGATCAACTTGGCCTGTGACGCATTGTGTTACGTTCAAAATTAATCCACCCGCTGCCATATAATCTCCCATCATCTTTTCAAATTCGACATTGGAGAATGAATTTCCCGAACCATAACTTTCAATGACGACTCCTTTCGTATTGTTCAAGTCAAAAACACCCTTCAAGGCGCGAATGGGCATTCCTGGAAATAATTTTACCAAACCTATTTCGGTAGAAAAATTCGTAAACAGTTGAAGTTCGCTCTCGTTCGATCGATACAATGCATTTTTATCAAAAGCAATGTGAACGCCTGCCTCAGCAAGATGGGGGTAATTAGAACTATTAAAGGCTTCAAAATTTTCAGCACTCACCTTTTGCGATCGATTCCCACGATAAAGTGAATATTCAAAATAAAGTGCAACTTCTTGCACAATGGCCTCACCATGCTCATCTTTCATTCCCGCAATTTCGATTGCCGTTATGATGTTTT